>JARGFV010000040.1 GCA_029210545.1 bacterium | reverse complement strand
TAGTGCCATTCCCATTTATCTTTAATTGCCACACAGTTAGCTGACATCTCATTTGCATCATGAATAATGCGGGCTAGGGGTATGGTTCTAGGGTTGAGGGTTGAGGGTCTGGCTGGTTCGTACGTGCGTATATGCGTAAAGTGTTTAAACGAGAGACTTGACGCTACCACGCAATCACGCTTCACTCACTTACGAATTGGCCAGCCGTTATATGGCCCTATTTAAAGCCTTCATCTACTTTGTACTTGTCCTGAACGAACCAGGTCTCATCCTCTTTTTCCCGGCAGAAGAATGTCCACATCGCCCACGAATCACGTTTCTCTTTTGACGCCGGCAGGGTCGCCCCGATGGTCAGATCAGGATGAACGGCCCACCCTTCGACCCGGACCTGGATCTCGTACTGCTCCGGATGCTCGATACGATCCACCACGGTGATGGCTGTGATCTCCTCCTTAAAACCCAAACCGCGGTCCAGGGCCGCCATCTTGCGGACCTGATCGGTGAAAAGGTCGTCAGGCGGAGGGCTGGAACAAGCCGTGACGACTATCGACAGGAAGAGGATCGCCACCATTATCAGATATCTTTTAAGCATTTCAAGCACTCCTGAAACATCTGTATGCCAGGGTGGTTTTACCGGGCACCGGTTTCAAAACGAAGAGTTCCCTATTACCAGGCAATCTCGATCCTCGGATCTTAAATACAATTATTTCCTCCGCGTCCCCGTGTTTACCCCATGATGGACCAAAAATGTAAACTTTTCACCTTTTCATACGTATAAACTTTCAAAGGCAGCCAGAATTACGGAGGGGCAGACTGAGGAGGTGGCATATGGCTACCCGATTCCCGGAAAGATCAGCACTGCTTAACGCCGCCGCTCCCAGCTTCAGCCGGGAGCAGATCGCATTCCTCGAGGATATGCTCATCAACCGGGCCTGCGGACCCGCCATGCTCAACAGCCTCACCCACGACAGGGCGGCCGATTGCATGGCCTGTGCGGCACGGGTGGAGAGACTCGTCAACACGATAAGAGATCTTGGAAAGGGATAGGGAAGAGCAGTATCCAGGAGTCTGTCGGAGAACCTGCCTGTCTGGTTAGACAGGCAGGGCACAGACTCCTGGATATATTTTGTCGGAAGATGTGATCTTGGTCCAGTATTTTATATAATACATTGTGTTAACAATAACTTGCAATCTTCACCCGCAACTTTATCACCTGTTGATTCGAAGGCAAAAAGCGATAGAAAAGTCGTTCCGACAAACTTTTACGCAGCGTGTCAGGGTTTTCCGACACGCTGCTAGTACCCAATAAAAGCGGCCGATCGGCCGCTTTTATTGGTACATCACCTCCCCCATGAGTTCCTTGGGATCGGTGCTCTGCTGGACCGCCATCGAGACGAAAAAAACCTTGTCGGGATGCTCTTCCTCCATCGCGATGATGTATCCGTACCACTGAAGGGCTGACTCCTCCTCCCCTGTTCGCCGGTACTGTTCGGCAACGAGGTAAGGGATCAGATAAAGGAGATCCCGGTCCAGAGTCTCGGGTGTAAAGGCCTTCTCGAGGTACCGGATCGCCTTTTTCCGGAAACGGGCTTCCGCCTCTGTCTGTTTCTGATCGTAGGCGCACCATGCAGCGTGCAGGTAGATCATCCCCAGAGAATAGGGATCGGACCCGACATTTTCGTCGATGAGGGCCAGGAACTCGAACTTCGTCCACGAAGGGATCTCGTCACCGGTCAACTTGGGAGTGATGTTATCGCGGACGAACTTCTTCACCTGCCTGCTCAGCTCGCCTTTCTCCATCTCCTCGCAGGAAAAACCGCAGTGGGTGCAAGTGTGAACCTTGTAGTGGATAGGCTGCTCCCCCGCAGCCATGTCGAAAAAATCGGTGGTAGTCGGTCCCAGGCTGTTGGTCGTAGGGCAATAGTGAGAGGTAAAGTCCTGTCCGCAGCATGGACACGTAAATGTGACGCTTTTAACTGTGGTCATACAAACCTCCTCGGGAAATTCGACCGCCGCCGACCGAAAGCGATCAACCGGGCACTTGTTAACCTCGCAAGGATCCCATCATCTTTCCAGGTCCACTGAGCATCCGGAGGGGATCCGGTGAAGCTTCAGGATCCCGCTTTGCTCGGCCCGGGCCCTTTCAAGATCCAGGACCAGCACTGCACCGGTTTCGGTGGTCACTTTCAGCCGCGGCCCACGCGCATTATTGACGATCCTGACCAGATCTTCCATGTCCCGTGGCAGCTTACCGTCCACGGACGCCACCACCTCGTCCACGTAGTCCTGGTATCCCCTGTTGAGGGGAGCCGGAAGGACGGAGGTCAGCACGATGACCTGGGACCTTTCCGGAGTCCGGTAGTTGCGGACCAGGCCATAGACAGAAAGGTCCCCGGGTATCCAGCCGTCACCGTCGTCGTACAGGAAAATGTACTCCAGGGTGAGGGGCTGAAAGACGAACCCTCCGAAAACAAAGTAGCTGTTCAGGGTAACGTGGCGGGTACCAGGTACCAGGGTGGGTTCATTTTTCAGCCGGACCGTTTTACGCATCTTATTCCCTGAACGCATGAAATCGAGGGCGACCTCGTCGCCCACCTGTTTGGACTGGATGATATAATCGAATTTCAGGCGCCCGAGACGTTCGACCGGGACGGTGAGATCTTCCGCGACAGGGACCCCGTCGACGGCGGTGATGACGTCGCCCGGCTCGAGATAGCCTGAAACGGTACCCCCATGATTTACCGCTGTGACCAGCGCGCCGTCGGTTTTCCTGTCAAGTCCGTATTCGGCACGCAACGCCTCATTGACCAGGGGCTGGACCTGAACGCCCAGAGTGGGGAAACCGTCGAAACGGTCCTCCTTCCCGATATCCTTAAGGAAATGGCCAACGACCTCTGCCGGGATAATGTAACCCACGTTCTGGGCCCCCTCGAGGAGCTGCATGGCGATGCCGGCCAGGGCGCCCTGCCAGATGGCGGGTCCCCCGCTGTTTCCCTGGTTGATGGCCGCATCCACCTGCAGGAGAAGAAGCTGCCGCATGGAGTGGCTGTACCAGGAGATCTCGGCCCTGGAGACGATCCCCGAGGTGACCGACAGAGCCTCCCCGCCGACCGGGTAGCCGTAGACCCTGACCTCGTCTTCCACCCCCGGCGTCTGCCCCACGGGAACAGGAACGGTCCCCTCGAAAAAGGCCGGATCATCCACTGTGAGAAGGGCCAGATCGCACTCGTGGCCGAACCGGTCCACCGTGGCGACGTACCGCCGGGGAAGCCCTGGCCTTTTGACTTCGACACTCACGGCGTCTTCCAGGACGTGGGCAGCGGTGAGGATCCTCCGCCCATCGATGATCACCCCGGAGCCGGTAATGGACTCGATACCAACACCTGTCCACGGTGCGTCCGGTTCCGGCAAGTTGACCTGGGCGAAGATCTGCACGACGCTCGCGGGGATCTGCCTCGACGGCAGGGACTGGGCAGCGGCCGGGACAGTTGCCATCAGGGTGAGGCCGGCTGCTATCGCTGCTATGGGCCATCGTTGCATTCTCTCCTCCTGAAACGCAAAACCACCCGAAGGCAGCATGGTGAAGTTCTTGTCGATGATTTCCCCCCGCTGAGAAGGTATCAGTGTAAACGGTTATCCCCACCGAATTCAAGGGGGGGGAAGTTTACAGTTTACAGTTTACAGTGGACTGTGAACTTCCGGCTGAATTAAAAAAGCCCCGCCGGCGATATCGCCGGCGGGGCTTTTGAGGTCGTCAGCTTAAAGGCTTACGCACCCTGGACGTTGGAAGCCTGGGGGCCCTTGGGACCGTCCGAGACTTCGAAGGTCACACGCTGGCCTTCGTTGAGGGTCTTGAAACCCTCACCCGTGATGGCCGAAAAATGTACGAATACATCCGGGCCGTCAGCCTGCTCGATGAAACCGAAACCTTTGGAATCGCTGAACCACTTCACTGTTCCTTCTGCCATTTTACTTCTCCTTTTTCTTTGTAGCTTTGGGATCAGCTTATTCCGGTTCATCCAAGCAAAAAACCCTGAAGCTTGAAGCTCAGGGCCGTTGAACGTTCTCCATGAAGCTTTTCCGCACTACATTTTCCAAATATACCGGGGGACAATCCCCACCGGCGAAAGGGACATTACGCCCATTGACTGGCAAAAGCAAGGGGAAAATTGCTGGAAGATCAGTGCACTGGCGCACCTGTGCACATGTGCACTCTCCTTGATAAAACCTTATATTTCTTCTACTACCTCATCAGAAGTTTCAGCGGAAGCATCCCGTTCAGGAGATTCAACGGAGCCATCCAGGAGCGTTTCCTCGCCGTCAACTTTCTTATCCTGCTTGCGCTGGCGCTTATCCTCCTGTTTTTTCTTCTTGGCCAACTCTTTCTGACGTTTCGCGTGCTTGTAGGGTGATCTAGCCATGTCACCTCCCTCTGTTAACAGCCGATCTCAGGCGGATATCTGATGGACTCGCAAAAAGTCCATCAACTTGACATTCAGGCCCGTGCGCTGTGCCACGGGTGTCCCTTCATAACCGGGACCGTTGCCCTGATAAGACGTTCGATATTCTTCAGGAAGGGGCGCTCGCTCTCCTCGCAAAAGGAGATAGCGATCCCGTCGGCACCGGCCCGGGCCGTGCGCCCGATACGGTGAACGTAACTGTCAGGGATGTTGGGCAGGTCAAAGTTGATGACGTGGGAAATGCCCTCCACGTCGATACCCCTGGCGGCGATGTCGGTGGCCACCAGGACCCTCGTCCGCCCCCGCCGGAAGTTTTCCATGGCCCTGGTTCGACTGGTCTGGGACTTGTTGCCGTGTATGGCCTCGGCCTCGATCCCGTTCTGCGCCAGCTGCTGGACCACCTTGTTGGCACCGTGCTTGGTCCTGGTAAACACCAGCACCCGGCTCACCGCAGGGTCCTTGAGGATATGGGCCAGGAGCTTCCGTTTATCCGGCCTGGAAACGAACATCACCTTCTGGTCGACCCGCTCTACCGTCGTGGCGGGAGGGTTTACCTCCACCTTGACCGGGTTCGTCAGCATGCTGTGGGCCAGTTTCACGACCTCAGGAGCCAGGGTGGCCGAGAAGAAGAGGGACTGGCGTCTGGGAGGCAGGCAGGCGATGACCCGTCTGACGTCGTGGATAAAACCCATATCGAGCATCCGGTCCGCTTCGTCAAGGACGAACACCTCGAGACGGTCCAGACGGATGTGCCCCTGTTCCATCAGGTCCAGAAGGCGGCCGGGCGTCGCCACGAGAATGTCCACCCCTCTGGCCATGGCGCTGACCTGCGGGTATTGCCCCACGCCTCCGAAGACCAGGGCCTGACGGAGCTTCAGGAAACGGCCGTATGTCCTCAGGCTTTCCTCGATCTGCGCGGCCAGTTCACGGGTAGGTGTCAGGATGAGGGCCCTGGCCCCCTTTGGGCCGGGGTTGATCATGGAAGTTGCCAGGTGCTGGAGAATGGGGAGCCCGAAGGCAGCGGTCTTGCCTGTGCCGGTCTGGGCGCCCCCCATGAGATCACGGCCCTCGAGGAGGTGGGGAATAGCCGCCTCCTGGATGGGCGTAGGCCTTGTGTATCCTTCCGCGCGTACGGCACGGAGGATCGGTTCCATGAGGTTCAGTTCATCGAAAGTACAGTTGTTCATTGCATTCCTTTATCAGTCCTCGACCTCGAGGCCACGGCCATGGGGGCCGCACCTTGGGAGCGGACACAGTTATGCTCGTCGGACGAGATCGGCAACAGGGAGGCGACAGGGAACCGGAAGGTTGGAGCGTCTACTGGTACCTTGCAGGACTCTTTTTTGCGGTGTGACCCATCCGAGCGGCCTGGGGGCGGGGCTGATTCCCTTGCTCCAAAGGCCTAGCGGGCATGTTCTTCTAACACAACGCTGACCATATAGCCAGTGTTGTGTTTCTCGTAAATGCGTACGTGGGTAAAGCGTAAACGCGAAAAACTTTACGCACCACGCCCTCACGCTTCACTCACATACGAGCAAATCAGCTCTGCCCGGCTGCCTGCGTCACCGGGCGCATCTCGCCGAAGGATTCCGAGATGTAAAGACCCAGGGCAGCCCAGATGAAGGCAAAGCTTACCAGGTGGGCTGCGGTGAACGGCTCACCGAAGGCAAGCACCGCCAGGGCGAAGTGGCCCGTGGGGACAATGTACTGCATGATCCCCATCGTGGAGAGCCTCAGGCGCGTCAAGGCTCCGCCGTAAAGGACGAGGGGGACGGAAGTGACCACACCTGCCAGCACAAGGAGAACGTCGAGCCCCGGCCGGCCGGCCAGGAAGACAGCGTTTCCCCCTGCCATGAGCCACCCCAGGTAGCCCAGGGCGAAGGGCGACAGGAGGATCATCTCCACCGTGAGTCCCGGAACAGCCTGGACACCGACAGCCTTCCTGACCAGGCCGTACAGGCCGAAGGTGAAAGCCAGGGTCAGGGCCACCAGGGGAACCTTTCCCACCATGACTGTCCGCACCAGAACACCCGCCGCGGCGAGGGCGATGCTCACCACCTGCCTTGTGGACAGCTTTTCCCTCAGGAAGACAAACCCGAGGAGGACGCTGACGAGGGGGTTGATGAAGTAGCCAAGACTGGACTCAAGGACATCTCCCCTGAATACGGCGTTGATGAAAACGTACCAGTTGGTGGCGAGGAGCAGTGTCGTGGCAAACAGGACGGCCACGGTTCCCGGCGAACTCAGGACCTTCCTGAGGTTTTTTCCCCTTCCGGTGAGGGTGACCAGGAGCAGCAGGAAAACGGCCGACCAGAGGATCCTGTGAGCCAGGACCTCCCTGGCCGGGACCGAGGCGACCATCTTGAAATAGAGGGGGAAGCATCCCCAGATGAGGTAGGCGGAAAAACCCTGAATGGCTCCTGCCCTGTTCTCGGACAACCCGGCTGACCTCCCTTTGACGACTGCGTTGATAGCTGTCACGTCAGCCCCTGTCAACGTGTCGAAAAACCGTAACACGGTGCTGGATAATTAGTCCAAAGTCAAATGGGTGAGGTTCAAGGGTGTCATCGCGAGCTGGAAACCGGGCGACGCGATCTCGAACTCCGAGATCGCTTCATCACGCCTTTTGCGTGACGAAGACGGATGGCGTGATTCGCAATGACAGTCTTATCTCTTCTCTATTCTCCTGCGGCACCTGCTGTGCTATTGAAGTCCCATGCCCTACGTTGTCCTCGCCATCCTCTGGACCGCCTGGTGCGCCATGCACAGCCTGCTCATTTCCCGACCGGTGGTTGCAGGACTGAAAGTGCGCTTCGGAGACAGCTACCGCTACTACCGGCTGGCCTTCAACGGCATCTCGGTGGTGACCCTCGTCCCGGTGCTGCTCTATTCCGGCGCCCTTCACGGTGAACCGCTCTTCGCCTGGGCAGGCGTATGGCGCCCGGTCCAGTTTCTTCTCGCCGCAAGCGCCCTGGCCCTTTTTGCAGGCGGGGCCAGGCACTACGACCTGTTTCAGTTCCTGGGTGTCCGGCAGGTGGCCGAACACGAATCGAAGGGCGGGCTCACCGAGACCGGGGGCCTGGACACATCCGGGATACTGGGGGTTGTCCGGCACCCGTGGTATTCGGGTGGCATCCTCATCATCTGGGCAAGACCGGTCGACAAGGCGACCCTCGTCACCAACCTGGTCCTCACCGCCTACCTCGTCATCGGCACGATCCTCGAGGAAAGGAAGCTGGTGGCCGAGTTCGGGGACGAGTACAGGGACTACCAGGAGCGGGTGGGGATGCTGGTGCCGGGAGCGAAGTGGAAAAAGTTATAGGGAGCAGGCAGGAGGCAGAAGGGAGGAGGGAGGAGGGTTAGAATGCTCGCGGGAACGTGCGTGCGCAGAGCGTACATGCGAGGGAACTTTCGCTGCCACGCGATTACGCTTCACGCACATACGAAAAAATCAGTTTTCACCTGAAAGCCGATTTTTTATCCACGTCTTTTCGTGATCCATGCTCCTGACTTCCGTTCACTGTTCGCCTATTCCATGGTCCTGTTTTCCAGGATTTTCCTCACCGCCGGCTTGATGTAAAGACCTTCCAGGGGAAAGACGGAAAGCTCCCTGGCGGCTGCGTCCACCTTTTCGATGTCGGACAACCGGGAGTCGATGAAGAGAACCGCCTTCCCTTCGATCCAGGCCAGGCCGCTTTCCACCGGCGTCTCCTCGTCGCCGAGGCGTTCGACCCTCACCGTGACATCCAGTTGGACAGCCAACCGCATTAACTCCTCGAAATAGTGGGGAGCGATTTCGGGGGGAAGGGACAGCATGGGGGAAGGATACCCCCTTCCCGGCTGACAGCCAACAGCTGATAGCCAGGAGCAGAGGAAAGATTCCAGGGTCCAAGGCCTGAGTTGCTCGTGAATCCGTACATCCGTAGTGCGTGAGTGCGAAAGAACCTCGCTACCACGCATGAACGTTTTACGTACACACGAAGCTGTCAGCTGTCAGCAGATCCCCTGTAATTCATAAACAGCGCAGTGATGCTTTTCCCCACCCCAGATGCTCCGGACTCCTCGTAATCCTGGCATACCGAGGCTCTCACATTTTGGTGCAGACCGCCTCCTCCAGGCTCTCCGGGACTACCGGGGCACTGGCAACCCCCTTTTCGATGGCCTTGGCGGCCACTTTGATGGCCACCTGCTTGCACACGTACCTGAGATCCGCGATCGCCGGGTAAACGCACATGAGATCGAGGCGTTCCTCCGAAACCAGCTCGGCAAGCCTCTTCGCCGCCGCCTTGCTGGTAGGGTTGGAAAGGGGAAAGATGACAGGACGGGATGTGTGCTCGGTCATCTTACCCACCAGTTCCTCAGTGAAGGCGCCCGGAGATCCCGAAAAGCCCAGCAGGACCGTTATCCCAACGTTGTTGACGAGGTCCTCGAGGGAAACCACCGGGTGTGATTTGCGGGACCAGCCCTTTGCAAAATTCGGATTCCTGGCGAAGGGCATTTTGTAATCGTCCACGCCATCCCGGCCTGCGTATATGACACCACGGCTGTCCAGGAGAAAGATCCGTTCCCTGGCCTCTTCTTCGGTCAGCCCCTCTTCGACGAGGGCCGTGCAGATCTGCCTCGTCACCCCGATCCCCCCGGCCCCGGCTCCGTAGACCGCGAACATCTGGCCCGCGAGTTCCTCGCCCTTGATCTTCAGGGCCCCCTAGGAGTCTGTGCCCTGCCTGTCTAACCAGACAGGCAGGTTCTCCGACAGACTCCTAGATTGCAGTTGTAAGCTGCCAGCTTTCAACTTGAATTCTTGGCTCATAGCACATAGAACTTAGCTCTATGGTTATCTACATCGACGCCGACGCGTGCCCCGTCAAGAACGAGACCTACAAGGTCGCCGCCAGGTACTCCATTCCAGTGTGCGTGGTCGCCAACAGCTGGATGCGCATCCCGGAAGGCGGACAGGTGTCTCTCCAGGTGGTGGAAGGTGACTTCGACGCCGCCGACGACTGGATCGCCGAGCAGGCTGGTCCCGGCGACATCGTCATCACCGGCGACATCCTCCTGGCGGCCCGATGCGTCGAGGCGGGCGCCCGGGTCCTGGGCACCAGGGGGAGAGAGTTCACCGAGGCGGGCATCGGCGAGGCTGTGGCCATGCGGGCGCTGAAGGACGAACTTCGCCAGATGGGGGAGATCAGGCATGGCCCGCCTCCCATGAACAGGAAAGCCCGCTCCCGTTTTCTTTCCACCCTGGACCAGATCGTGAACTCGATCCTGAATGAAAATCCTTAGCAAACAATTACATACAAAAAACAGATGTCATTGCGAATCACGCCGAAAGCGTGATGTAGCAATCCCGCTACTGAGATCGCTTCGCTCGGATACCGGCTCGCGATGACTGCAGTAGTTCTTCGTTCTCAGCTGCAAGCTTCCTGCTGACATTCGTCAGCAATTCCATTAAACTTCCCTTGACTACCAGTCAAGCGTTTGATCAGGCAGTCAGCCTGGCAAAAGGGAGCACCCGGTATTGATCATCCGGATGCTCTTTTTTTTACTGACAGCCAGGATCACCGCCATCCACACCCGAAATCGGTCGAGGAGTCTGTCCGAACGTGGATTTAGTGCCCCGGATTGACTTTCCCCGGAGTGATGCCTATCATTAAGGTCGGGAAAGGGCCTGTGAGTTCAGGCCCTTTTGTGATCTCCAGGGCCGGTTTCAAACACCGGGAAAGGCGAGCAAGCGGCATCCCGATACGAAAGAAGGTCCACCGCTTTGAAAAAAACAACCTTCCTGTTCCTTTTCCTGGCTGCTGGCGCGGCTTCCTGGATATCCGGCATCCTTCCGGGCGCCTTTTACGGTCCGGCTGAGCTGTCCGCTGCCGCCGGGCGGCCCGACAGGGTCGTCGTGTACCAGTTCCACAGGCGGTTCCGCTGCGAGGAGTGCTACAAACTGGAAGCAGCCATCGGAGAAACCCTCAACACCCACTTCCCGGAACAGCTCGCCGACGGAAAACTGGTCTTTAACGTCGTCGACCTGGACGCCGAGGGCAACGGCCACTACACTCAAGAGTACGATTTTTTCTACAACACGGTGATCGTGGTTGACGTTCGCGGCGGCAGGGACGTCCGGTTCAAGAACATCGAAAAGGTCTGGCAGCTCGCAGGCGAGAGAGACCTTCTCATGGAGTTCGTCAGGTCCGAAGTGGAGGAGTACCTGCGCGGACCGTGAAAAAGGCCATTCCGGATCTCACATTCCACCCTTCAACAGGCATCTCTCCCCTGTGGCATCATTTTCCCATCGGCTCAATACTTGATAGAGTCGCAAAAAGTCCAATCCGGGACTTTTCGCTCCACGGAAAGGGAAAAGCATCGTTTTCCCTTTCCTTACAAATCAATGACTTACGGAGTGAGTCATTGATTTGGGCGCCCCGCGCGGGGCGCGTTGATGGACTTTTTGCGAGTCCATCAATACTTCAGCATCCGCGCGTTGATCGCCACGACAACGGTGCTCAGTGACATGAGAAGGGCGCCCATGGCCGGGCTGAGAACGATCCCTTGTCCAGCCAACACACCCGCCGCCAGGGGAATGGCAATGATATTGTACCCCGTCGCCCAGGCCAGGTTCTGGACCATCTTGCGGTAGGTGGCTCTCGCCAGCTCAAAGATGGCCGCCACATCACGGGGGTCGCTGCGGACGAGAACCACGTCGGCCGTTTCCACGGCAACGTCGGTGCCCGCCCCGATGGCGATCCCGAGATCGGCTGTTGCCAGGGCGGGAGCGTCGTTGACGCCATCGCCGGTCATAGCCACTTTCAACCCGTTATCCATCAGTTCCCTGATCCTGGCCGCTTTCTGGTCTGGAAGGATCTCCGCGAAATAGTCATCCAGCCCCAGGCTCCCGGACACGGCCGCAGCCACCCTCTCGTGGTCCCCCGTGAGCATCACACACCTGATCCCCATGGCGTGAAGACGCTCCACCGCCTCCACGGACTCTGTCCTGATGACGTCCCCCAGGGCAATGGCGCCAAGCGGGGTGTCCTCCTCCAGCACGAAGACCACCGTCTGGCCTTCGGAATAGTACGGAGAGAGCGGCCCTTCATCAAAGTGGAGGCCCTTTTCCCGCAGGTAGCCCGGGCTTGCCACCATGATCTTCCGCCCTTCCACCACGGCCCGGGCACCTTTTCCCTTGACCGCCTGAAAATCGTCGGCTTGGGGAATGGTGATCCCGCGGGTGAGCGCCTCGGCAACGATCCCCCGGGCGATCGGGTGCTCGGACAGGTTTTCCACCGATGACGCGAGGCGCAGGATCTCCTCCTTGCCGATGCCACCCGACGGTACGATCCCCTGGACCCCGAAAAGGCCTTCCGTGAGTGTTCCGGTTTTGTCAAAAACCACGGTGTCGATGAGCCGTGACCTCTCAAAAGCGGCGCGATCACGCAGGAGCAGACCACTGGTGGCGGCAAGGGACGTGGAAACGGCCACGACAAGGGGGACGGCAAGCCCGAGCGCGTGGGGACAGGTGATGACCATGACCGTCACCATGCGCTCCATGGCGTAGGCCAGGTCCTGTCCCAGGAACAGCCACACGATCAGGGTCAGGGAACCCGCGCCAAGGGCGATGACGGTGAGCCAGAAGGCGGCCCGGTTGGCCAGGTCCTGGCTGCGCGATCTCGTCTCCTGGGCCTCACGGACCATCGTCACCACCTGTGCGAGGAAGGTCTCCTTCCCCACCTTCTCCACGGTGACGGTGATGGAACCCTCGTTGTTGATGGCCCCGCCCACCACCGCGTCGCCCGTCCCCTTGTGAACCGGCACCGATTCACCTGTGAGCATGGATTCGTTCACCGTAGTGGTCCCTTCAGCGACCTTCCCGTCCGTGGGGATCTTTTCGCCCGGCTTGACCAGGAACCGGTCGCCCTTGACCAGGGAATCGACCGGGACGTCCTTGACGGAACCGTCATCCGCGACAAGGTGGGCCTCCGAGGGCAGGAGCCGCACCAGCTCCTCCAGGGCGCGGGATGCGCCCATGACCGACCGCATCTCGATCCAGTGACCGAGAAGCATGATGTCGATGAGGGTGACCAGTTCCCAGAAAAACACTTTCCCGGGAAGTCCGAGGACCACTGCGCTGCTGTAGAAATAGGCCGCCGTGATGGCCACGGCAATGAGGGTCATCATTCCGGGCCGGCGTGCCCCGACCTCAGTGAACAGGCCTTTCAGGAACGGCCATCCACCGTAAAAGTAAACCACGGAAGCGAGCAGAAACAGGGTCAGTGAATCCCCGGGAAAGGTGATCCGCCCCTCGATCCCGAGGAACGACTGGATCATGGGGGAAAGAACCAGGACAGGGAACGTCAGGACAATGCAGACTTTGAAGCGCCGCTTGAAATCGGCCACCATGTGCTCGTGGTGATTCTGGTGCCCTTTGCGGCCAGGGTGTCCACTGCCCTGCCTGACCTCGTGTCCGCTATGAGAGTGGCCGTTACCGGAAGAGCTTTGCACAGGTTTTCCTCGCTGTTCTGTAAATAGAGCCCGAAAAAGCGGGGAGAGGCCCCGATGGCCTCTCCCCTTAAGCACACACGAGCAGTGAGCCGGCCGTTAGTGGAAGAGATAGTGTCCCTTAACCGTCACTCCTTGATGTTGTGACCGCTCCTGGGAGGTACCGGCGGATTACAGCAGTCCACAGGTTTGCGGGGGTTGCCGGCCACAGAATCCTCCTTGAGGTCTTCGAGGGTCTTGCTCACACCCTCCCTGAATCGCCTTAAAAAACCTTTCTTCCCTGTAGTCTCCACCGGTTCCATGACACGTCTCCTTCTTCCCGGACGATCCTTCTTTCCCTATGTTGAAGTATAATCATCCAGCAGGTCGTCATCAACGCCCTCCCGGAATTTTGTGTTTTTTACCTTACCCTTCTTCCCGGACGCTTTTTTACTGCGCGGCCCGGCGGAGAATCTGCCGCGGGCGGGTTGGGATGCCGGCGACCTTCCCGTTTGCCGCCCGATGGTGAAGGCGGCGAGTGTAAATCCTCCGATCACCAGCAGGTAACCGAAGATATTCCTGTTGAACGGACGCTTGACAGCGTTGGGTGCCAGGGCCGCGTTGGCGATGAGTACCGAAGGTCCGAACCGCCCCCTGAAATCCTGTATGACCTGGTCTTCCGTATAACCCCGTCCCACCATACCGGCGATCTGGGACCGGAAACCATCCGATTCAGGACACTCGCAGGTCGATAGCGCCTCATCGCATGTCCCGCACGGGCACATGAAGTTAAGGGTGGCCTGCGACGCGGAGAGGGCCCATGAAACGGCCGGCAGCATCAGGATGAATGCTACCAGCAGCAAAGCGACAGGCGGAAGGGGTGACCTCATGGTATTAACTCCCACTCCCCTCCACAGGACCATGTACAAAAAAAAGACAGTACCACCCTTTGAGAAGGCCCCCTGTCTCCTAGTAAAATAGTAGACAACCTGTCGCCCATTGTCAACCCATTTACTGCATTCCTTGAGGTAAATTGGAGCTGTTGCTGCCTTGGGCTTGGATCCGAAAGGCCGGGTCATCCTTATCCACTCCATCTCCGGCAGCTGTGGAATTATGTTACAGCCTGCCGCTGTCCATGTAATCAACCACATCAATATTATCTTTTCTTTTCAGTAGTTTACACAAGCGAAAGAGATTCAGTTCATCGCTGGCACGGGTTATGCTCAGGTCAGGGTGAAGGGCAACGTTGCCCTTAGGAAATAAACAACACAATGACAGATACGGAGGAAAGAAAAATAACGAGCGAAGAGGCTCGGGAAATAGCCGAACACAGTCTGGGGCGTAACCCTTACCTTCGCGTCGGCACCGTCACCGAAGAAGGTGACAGCTTCGAGGTAGAGATCGTGACCAGAAAAGGCCAGGAGCTGGTCAACCGTCTGCTGATCGAAAAGGAGACCGGCCGCGCCTATCCCATTGATGAATAATGAAGCGGCCCTGGTCCCTCCATCTTCAGGGGGGGCCAGGGCGACTGCCCATGTGAACGGCGAAAGATGACCCTGACTGAAAGGTGATAAACGATGAATTCCGATTACGCGTACGGACACTGGTCCCTGGTCATTGGAAGCGTCCTGTTGGTGTTCTTTTTCGTCTCCAGGTACATACCGATAAGGACCCGACTGGAAAAACGAAGCGGGGGCATGCTGGCGACCTTCATCGTTGCGCTGTTCACCGAGATGTACGGGTTTCCTTTGACAATATACTTCCTTTCGAGCCGGTTCGGCATAGAGATCCCTTTGACCCATAAATATGGGCATCTTCTCGCTTACCTTTTGACCTATATTGGTCTGGACATCCTCTACGGGTGGGCCCTGGTGATGATCGTCAGCAATGTGATGATCGTCATAGGAATCATCTGGATATCAAGGGGCTGGGAACAGGTCTACAGTTCAGACGGCGAGCTTGTCACCACAGGCATCTATGCTCGGATGAGACATCCCCAGTATAGCGGCATCATCCTGGCAGCCACAGGATTCCTTATCCAGTGGCCGACACTTCTCACCCTCATTCTCTTTCCCTTCGTTGTCGTGATGTACCACAGGTTGGCCACGAGGGAGGAGAAGGACGTCGAGGAGAAGTTCAAGGACGAATATCGGGATTACCGTGGGCGTGTGCCGGCCTTTGTCCCCAGGATGACTTTCGCACACCGGTGATATCCCGGACGTCGGTTGTCCTCTGGGATATTCGTTGACTCCCACGTTGCATTTTAGAATTTAACGATTAATTAATTTGGACTGAAGTGAAATTGTCCGATGAAAGGTTGATGGACTCGCAATAAGTCCCGGATTGGACTTTTTGCGACCCTATCAAGGTTATGAGGAAGAATTAAATGAATATTGACAGGATCGTACTGGCTTTCGCGGGGACCATAATCACTATCAGCCTTGTCCTCGGCAACATGGTTCACCCGTACTGGCTTTTCATGGCGGCTTTCGTGTAACATCTTTCCCTTGCCCTTTGCTGGGCAGTTTCCGTAACCTGCATTCATGAAGCCCACTTTGACCAGAAGGATGCATACGTGGTACGGTCTTACCTTGACCCTCCGCTTTTACGGTACCCACTGGGCCGCCGTCGGCCCCATGCCGCCCCACCCTCAACTGGTTAACATGATCCTTCGCATCGGGTTGTCGAAGGTGGATTCCCTCCACCTTCAGATCCTCCACGAACTGGGTCATCTCCAGTCACTGCCACTGATGATCCTGGCTGGTGTCACACTTTTCCTGTTCTCTGCGCCCGTCCTTCCGGCTGCCATCAGCCTTTTCGTACTCTGGGAAGTCCTGTCGGAAGCCTACGTCATCCTGAGGGAGGGCAGGAACTACCTCCATATCTACGGTATCATCCGTGACTGATCCCATAGTGATTCTCACCGCATTTTGAGCATCTTTACCAATGATCTTCGCCGGGTACTCGTCACCTTCTTTCAGGATAACAACGACCTCGTCGGCACCGTCAACAACGTGGTTGTTCGTGACGATATATCCCTCTTTATTCAACAAACTCATATTCCTGATCATCATATTCTCTATATCCTGCGCCTGTACCTGCGCATCAGCAGTGAGTTCGAAACGACGGACACGGAGCTGAACGCCATGGCCGCCCCCGCGATGACAGGGCTGAGGAGAAACCCGGTGAAGGGGTAAAGCACTCCGGCGGCGATAGGGATGCCGATAGTGTTGTAGACAAAGGCCCAGAACAGGTTCTGCTTGATCTTGCGCATCGCGAAACTGGACAGGTCCATGGCCATGACCACGTCCCGGATGTCGTCCCTGATGAGCACGATGTCGCCTGCCTCTATGGCCACGTCGGTCCCGCTACCGATGGCGATGCCTATATCCGCCTGTGTCAGTGCCGGAGCATCGTTGATGCCGTCCCCGACCATGGCGACCCTGAGTCCCGCGCTCTGGAGTTTTTTTACCTCCGCCGATTTGTCCTGGGGAAGCACTTCGGACAACACCCTGGTAACCCCCACCTGGGCGGCGATGGCCACCGCTGTCCGCCTGTTGTCGCCGGTGATCATCACCACTTCCTTGCCCATGTCCCGCAGCGCTTTGACCGCAGCCGCGGAGTGCTCTTTCAGCGTGTCGGCTACGGCCAGGATACCGGCTATCTCTCCGTCCAGTCCGACGATCATTGCTGTTTTGCCCTGGTCCTCGAGCCCTGTCATCGCTTCATCAGTGCTTTTCAGATCCAGGCCCATTTCGGCAAAGTAGGCGCGGTTCCCGACAACCACTTTCCGACCGTTCACGGTGCCCTCCACTCCTTTTCCGGTGATGGAGGTAAAGTCTACAGGTGGCGTCAGCTCCAGCTTCCTGGCCAGGGCGCCGTTGACGATGGACTCGCCGAGGGGGTGTTCGGAATTTTTTTCGAGGGAAGCGGCCAGTTCGAGCACCTGGTCGGATTCCCATTCACCGAAAGTTACCACGTCAGTCAGTTCGGGTTCCCCCCTGGTCAGGGTCCCGGTCTTGTCGAATACGACCGTGTCGATCTTGTGGGCTATCTGAAGAGCCTCGGCGCTCTTGATCAGGACACCGTTTTTCGCTCCCAGCCCGGTGCCAACCATGACAGCGGTGGGCGTCGCCAGCCCCAGGGCGCACGGGCAGGCGATGATGAGGACCGCTATGAAAACGGTCAGAGCGAAGATGAAGCTCTGGCCGGCCAGCATCCAGACACCGAAGGCAAGGATGGCCAGCACGACCACCACCGGCACGAAATAAGCCGAGATGAGATCCGCCAAAGCCTGGATGGGAGCCTTTGAGCCCTGGGCATCTTCCACAAGCTTGATGATCTGGGCCAGGGCCGTGTCCTTGCCGACCCTGGTGGCTTTGAACCTGAAGGAACCTGTTTTGTTGATGGTGGCGCCCACGACCTGGTCGCCTGTGGTCTTTTCAACCGGGATGCTCTCGCCGGTGAGCATGGATTCGTCCACTGCCGAATAGCCGTCGATAATAACGCCATCTACGGGGATCTTCTGGCCGGGCTTGACCAGCACCTCGTCACCGGTGCGCACCTCTTCTATGGGAACCTCGATCTCCTTGCCATTTCTCACAACGAGGGCCGTTTTGGCCTGGAGCCCCATAAGCGACTTGATGGCCTCCGACGTCTTTCCCTTGGCGATTGCCTCGAGCCACTTGCCAAGCAGTATGAAGACGATAAGGAGCCCGGAAACCTCGAAGTACAGGTTTTCCACCGAGTAGGCGGCCTTCCCGCCCCAGATTGCCGCCAGGATAGCCGTACTGTATATCCACGCGGCGCCTGTACCCAGGGCCACCAGGGTGTCCATGGTGGCCATTTTCGTCCGGACGACAGCGAGGATGCCCCGCGTGTAGAACTGGTAGTTGACCAGGAGGATGGGGGTCGCCAGGAGGAACTGCAGGAGGGCTCCCCACCTGTCGGGGATATGAGGTACGGGAAGGCCCACCATGGCCCCCATGGTCAGAAAAACCAGCGGGACGCCCATCAGGGCCGAGAAAACGAGTTTGAATTTGAGGGTTCTGATCTCTTTTTCCCTCGCCTCCTTCTCCCTGTCGAGGGTCCCTGCGGCATCCTCGACGGGGGTATAACCCGCATCCCGTATTGTCTGGAATATCTGCTCTTTACTGGTCACGGCCGGATCGAAGTCGATCTTCGCCCTCTCGTTGATGAACAGCTCCTTCGAGGTGATCCCTTCCAGACGGTTCAGTGCGCCTTTAACCGTACCCAGGCAGTGGGGGTTGTCCATACCGATAACTTTCAGTTCAAGGTGTCCGGTACGCTCCTCCCTGGAATGTGGTGTGTAGCCCGCGTCGACGATGGCCTTTTCAAGGGCCGGATAGGAGACGCTGTCGGGATCGAAACGGACCATCACCGATTCGGCGGCGAAGTTCACGCTGGCCTCCGACACGCCGTCGAGTTTCGACAGAGCTTTTTCGATGGTCGACGCACACGACGCGCAGTGCATCCCGGTGATGCCGATAGTGACGCTTTGGCCGGGCGCCTCCCTAAGGTGGGGTGTGTACCCGGCATCGGTGACCGCCTTCTCGATATCGGCAATAGCAATTTTGGCCGGATCGAACTTCACCGTGGCAGCCTCCGAGGCGATGTTCACGCTGGCGCTCTGGACGCCATCCAGCTTTTTGAGCACCTTTTCCGTGTTGGCGGCGCACGACGCGCAGTGCATCCCGGTGATCCCCATAGAGACAGACTTCGTCATGGGTCTGGATCGATCGCCGGGTGAGGGAATCTCACATGCATCGGCCGACTCGTCTGTCTCCGGTTCCATGGTCCGCGTTCCGGGTTCCGGGTCCGCATTCTCTTGACCCGGCTCTCCCTCGACAGGCTCGGGACCCTGAGCTGTGTCGAAGGGCCGACTCCTGGCTCCTGACTCCTCGGGAGAAGTTTCTGCACCCAGAAACTTCTCCATACACCCCGGGCTGCAGAAGTACCACGTCTCGCCGTCCTTCTCCGCCGAAAGGGCTGTTTTCTCATCAACTTCCATGCCGCAGATTGGATCGACTGCTGTTTCCATGGCCTTATTCCCGGTTTTCATATTCCACTCTCCATCCCGTTTTCGGGAGCAACAGGAACTTTCGTCATCAAACACAGAATTCAGACCTTTCCCGAATCCTGGCCGTTCGTGTCGGCACCGGTCTTTCCGCCAGAGTCCTCACTGTCATCCCCATGCTTGCCGTGGCCGCCGTGGGAACCGCAGCACCCACCGCCCCTGAACATCATGAATCCCAATCCGCCGATGATGAGCAGCGTTAAAAGGTTATCGAATGACATTTACGTGCCTCCTTTTCAATCGACGATCACCGGAACCTGGAAAGGATATCCAGGATCTCATCGACCTTGGCCTCCCGGTCCCGCGCATCGTCTCCAGTGAGGGAATCCCTCACACAACCTTCGAGATGGACCCTGAAAATGTTTTCCTGAACTTTTGCCAAAGCATTTGACGCTGACCTGATCTGGGTCAGGATATCAACGCAATAGCGCTCTTCCCGGATCATTCTGGTAATCCCCCTGATCTGGCCCTCTATCCGGTTGAGCCTTGGTATCTGTGCTGAATGGTCCATATGGTCCCTCTGCAGTTCCTTGGTCCTCAGTCCTTGGTTTCAACCATACCATACCCCCCTATAGTATGTCAACGGTTGGATGGTGAGTGTTGGATGGTGAGCGGTTGATTTTATGGTATTATGTGGACAAACATGTCGGGAGGTGGAATGGAAGACTACGCGTGGTTCATATGGTCGATGGGATTCCTGTCGAAATAAGAGTTTTTTCCCTGCACGGGATGATATCGACTTGTAAATTGCGTTCATTCATCCATTTTCACACCCCGCCTTGAGAACCCGCTAAATCCCAATGCATTTTATCGCTACTGCGCAAAATCAGCATTTTGGCTGTCTCGGCAGGTGGGTAGTTTCGAAACAGCGCCGTCAACGTTTTTAGCGGGCGTTCTGCTAAAAAACAATATTCCTCTTAATTATCGAAAGGTTATGAATTCTTCATAAATGATCGGACTTTGGCACGGGTCATGCTCTTTATGCCTATATGGATCTGCAATGTGATCTCGGCCCTGTTTCTTTTCTTACACGCTGACAGGAGGGAAAGAGACAACGGGCCAACCATATCGCACATCATGGCCAGCCAACCGTAATTGATCCTGCCCGAAAGGTTGGAAAACATGGACCAGAGCAAGACGGGAGTATCAAGGAATACATCCAGGGAAAACTTCCTTTTCGCGGTATCGGCACCGGGAATACCGATGGATGCAGAGGTTGCTTGATGCGCCATTTCAAATTGGGTC
>JARGFV010000039.1 GCA_029210545.1 bacterium | reverse complement strand
AGCGTCGTTTTCCCTTTCCTCACAAATCAATGACTTACGGTGCGGGTCATTGATTTGGGCGCCCCGCGCGGGGCGCGTTGATGACTTTTTGCGAAGTCATCAACTTTAATTGCCACACAGTTAGCTGACATCTCATTTGCATCATGAATAATGCGGGCTAGGTACTATGTTCTAAATACTTAGCTCTCAGCTCCCGGCACATAGCACTCTGAGTGATCGCTTCCCGTTTGCTGGCGATCACTCAATGTTCTGCACCTGTTCCCGGACCTTTTCCAGGTCGGTCTTGAAACCGACGACTACCTCCGAGATCTCCGGGAGCCCTGATTTCGAGCCGATAGTGTTGATCTCCCGCTGGATCTCCTGGACGAGGAAATCCAGCCGCCTGCCGATGACCCCGCCCGCAGCGACAGCCTCCTTGAAAGCATCCATGTGCGTCCTCAGCCGGGTCATCTCTTCGGCGATGTCGGACCTCTGGGCGGCCAGGGCGACTTCAACTTCGAGTCTCGTCGGGTCCACCTTCTCGCCAAGGTCCAGTGCATCCAGGAATTGCTGCATGTTCTGCCTGGTCCTCTCCGTGACCTTCGGGGCTGCCTCACCCACCTTTTCAACGAGACGCGAAAGGTCGTCGATCCTCACAGTGAGATCCACCGCCAGGGAAGCACCTTCCCGCAGCCGATGCTCAACCATGCTGTCAAGAGCCATGTCCGCCGTATCGACGATGGAAGCGAGGCTGTCCTCCCCGAACTCCGATTCCCCCTGTGGAACGATCTCGCCGGCCATGATCAGATGCTCAAGGCGAACAGTATCGCCAAGGGCTCGTGCGACCCCTTCAAGGGCCTTGGCCATCTCCAGAGCCCTCTCGGTATCGACAGCGTATTCACGGGGCCGCTCCTCCAGGGTCACGAAGATCTCCACCTTGCCCCTGGAAACTTTTTTCCTGACCAGAGAACGGATTTCGGAATCGATCACCATCGCTGTACGGGGGGCTTTGACACCCATATCGAGATACCTGTGGTTGAGGGATCGCACCTCGACAGTGACCCGGCCGGAGGGTGTCTCTCCGGTGGCTCGCCCGTACCCTGTCATGCTCGCTACACCTTTACCGGATGGTTTTACAGTCAACAGAAACATTCCTTTCAGGTTTGAGAACTTCGCTAAAAGTTTTGACTACGCTATTCTTCGCCGGCCTTCACCTCTCCGGCGGATCCCCCTGTCTCATCGGGGACACCCTCACCGCCGACAACCTCGGCCCCGCCCTTCTCCTTCAGCTGACGAAGTTCCTCCTCGAGCTCACGGACCTTTGTGCTGTAATACTCCTCGAGCTGGTTGTGACTTTTGAGGATTTGCGCGACCTTGCTCCTGACGAGGGATTCGATGCGGCTTTCGTCCACCCCTGCTTCACGGACAACGGTTTTTTCCTGCTGTCCCCTGGCCGACCTGTGCAGGTTTATGATGTTGTCGAGGACCTTGTTGTCGATGGGAGCGACCACCCGGTGGTCAAACTCGACCTGCGGCACATCCAGCCTGGATCTGTCCCTGGCAACGAGGACCATTGTCATGTGGTCGAGATCCATGCAGGACCTGACGATATGGCCGGCCATAAAGGGATCGATCCCCGGCATATCGTCCCGGATAAGGAGGATGTCGGGAGCATCCTTCTTGAGATGATCGAAAAAGGCTCGGTAATCGTGGGTGATGACAGGTTTAAAAGACCGTCGTTCGCAAAAAGCCGTCACTTTGGCTGAAAGCTCCGCGTCCATGCCGCTGCCCACCAGGACCGTCAACTCCCCGGTGGACGGCTGAACAGGCTTTTCTTCCTCGCCAGTTCCGGGTCCTGTGTACTCGACGGCACCTTCCGCCATCTTGCGGAAAACCTGGAGGAAATCGGTTATCTGGAACGGTTTATCCAGATACTCGTCAACATGGTACTCGGCCTGCACCTTTCCCTTGTATTTATACTTCTTGTATACCGCCGTGAGTATCATCACCCTGGCAGTGTAGTCCGATTCTTCCTTGATCCTGGCGCACAGCTCGAACCCGTGGAGTTTGGGAAGCATTGCGTCGCTGACGACCAGGGGCGGACGCTCCCTGAGGTAGATATTGAGGCCTTCCTGGCCGTCACGTGCTGTAAGGACGCTGAAACCCTCCGAATCGAGGATCTGTTCAAGGAGAAGGACGATCTCCGGCTCATCGTCAACGACGAGGACCTTCATGCCGGCAAACCTTGACACTTCAGGCGAACGTACGATCTGACCGTCCTGGTAACTGTCATCAATACCGGAGTGACGTCTGATCAGTAGCGCCATCTCTTTGGCCCTGTCCTGGACCGAGGTTCCCTTGAGGAGGTCCAGCAGGTCCAGGGCCGCCTCGAACTGTCCTCCCCTGTCGATCTCCTCCGCAAGGAGGAGGATTCCCTCTTCCTGCTGCGCTCCTGTCTGGCCTCTTCCGGCCAGTGTCTTGATCAGTTCCCTGGCTTCCGCGTTCTCCGGGTCCAGGCGCAGAGCCTCCAGGACCAGCCCGGCAGGCAACTCACCTTTTCGGGTTTCGAGACCTATAGAGGCTGCCCTGACAAAGGCCTGCGCGGCGTGGAACGGCATCCCTGCGTCCCGGTTGAGGTTGGCGAAGCGGATCCAGACATTCTGGTCATCCGGAATGGAACTGATGACCTTGTCGAAGACCGATACCGCCATAAGGTGTTTGCCCTCTTTCCGGTAGATCTCCGAAAGGGCGCTGTATATCTCAATAACCTCGTCCTGGTTATCCATTTCACCGAGGATCTCGGCCAGCAGGTAGTAGGAATCATGGTGGATCGGGAAATCCCTTACCATCTTACGGAGGATGGCTATGGCCTTGTTCAGGTTCCTGGAAGGGCTGTCAGGGGTAGAAAAGATCTTGGCGGCTGCCAGGTAATGCTTGGAAGCGTCCCCCACATCGCCCCGCTGCTGGTACAGGCGCCCCAGGGAGTTATGGAGGTCAGGCCTGTTTGGCTGCCGCCTCAATTGTGCAAGAAGATAATTTATCTGGTCCATCAAAAAACCAGGTTCGGGTTTCGGGTTTCGTGTTTCGTGTCAAAGCCCAGAACGAAAGGGCATCTTACGTATCCTGATTCCGGTGGAAGATACCAGGGACTTGATACTTTGGACTGCATTAATAAAGTTCCTTAGCCTTATTGTATTCCGTGGTCGCCCTGGTGTACTCCTCTAACGCCATGTACACCTCTCCAAGATAATAGTGGATCTCGGGGTTGTTACCGTCCTCCCTGGCAGCATCCAGAAGAACCTTTTCGGCATCACGGTACTTCCCCTCCGCGTAAAGGGACTTACCTCTCTCCAGGAGCACTGAGGACCTTGCCGATTCTGCCGTGAGCTTCTTTTCGAGTCGGTTCACCCTCGCCGCGGCGTCGTTCCATCGAGCGTCAGGTTTTCCAAGTTCCAGGTAGCGCCGATAATGCCTGAGAGCGTCCCTGTCCTTTCCCGAATCCTCGAAAATGATCCCCATCCGGTAGTAGGCCCTGACGTCGTTTTGCCCAAGTGCCTTCCTGTAATAGGTCATGGCCCGTCGATGATCGTTCTGGGCGAAATATTTTTCCCCGACTTCGTAGGGGTCCTTTCCCTTGTCGCCGCCCGGATAAGCCGCCTGGGGAAAACCGACACCGATGGCGAGACAAATGAGCAGCAGCCGCATGATGACCTTCATGAACTTCTCCTTTCAAGGGCTTGTTTCATGGCCGGGGTCAAGGGAACTGACGGCACCCATGTCCCACGTGAGGACTCTCATGGGGACGGCACCGACATCGTACAGGACCAGCTGAAGTCCCTGCGGGGACGATCCGAGCTCTTTTCTCGGGAAGGCGACCGTGAGACCGACCTCGTAAAGAAAAACGGGATTCATCTCCTTGCCCGCTGCCGAAACGCGGCTTGAGATAAACTTGCTGCGCTCCAGTTCCGCCGGCAGTTGAGCCCGGGCTTCATGACCCGTTCCGTCTCGCAGGGAGATGTGCCTTTCGAAGTTGTCGGCGTATCCGGGGTAGCCTCCCTTGAGGTTCTTGCTGAAAATGGTGACGTAGAAGGACTCCTCCAGATCGTAGGTGCTGGCCAGGTCCCCCATGGCTTTTGCAACCCTCTCGTTGGTCCACCCCTCCTTGGAGGCTGTGTACCTGATGGCCGCCTCGAGCTCCTGCTTCGTGTGAAAAGTGGCCTGGAGCATCATATCCTCGGAGACCGACTGAACCGTGTTCCTCCTCCACAACTCCTCGTAGCTGTCACCGGGACCTGATGAAGACAGGTAAGGTACGGGCGGTCGGGATGTTTCCTGAGGTTCCGGCGTCCGGGTCACGGGTTGGGTCTGCTGCCCCCCGGAAGAAACGGCCGTTTTCTCCTGGGGAGCATCAAATCTGGAGAGAATGAAATGTCCGGACAGGAAAAGAACCACTGCCGCCGCCGCGAGAGCCGCTGTGACTCCGTATTTCCTCATACCCGTGACAACTTCCAGGGGGCGGGCCTGCCGGGGGATGTGCATGGGGTAAAGACGCGCGGCCTCCTCACCCATGATGCGACGGCTTTCTCTCAGAGCGTTTTCGAAGGCGTCCTTGAGCTCATTTTCCCGTTCCCGCCATTTATCCCTCTCCTCCCTGAAAAAGGTCCTTTCCTCGTCCAGGGAGTGCATGAGAGACTCCACGCTCCTCTCCAGGGCCAGTTCACGGTCCTTCTGTTCCATGAGAGCGGCTTGCGCCTCGGCCACGGTCTTGCTGAGTATCTTCTCGAGATGGTCGAGCCGGTCGTCCGTGAAGCCGGACGACCCGCCTTCTTCTCCCGCGGCTTTAAAGGGGGCAGCTGAAAGTTCAGCTACCTTTTCTGCCAGTTCGTCCCGTTCATCCTGGACCTCTCCCAGCCTGTCGGCCAATTCCTGCCGGGATTCCTCCAGTTCCGAGATCCTGCCGGCGTTCGCATCGCCCTGGACTGCCGATGAACGAAGCTCTTTTACCTGTTTTTCGCTCTGGGCCCTGAGCTTGTTTGCCGCCGCAAGTTCCGCCTCGAGCGCAGCGACACGGTCGTCGTCCTCGTCGGACTTGTCCATCAGCTTCCGGGCCTCCTCGAGGTCCGCCTCAAGGAGCTGTTTTTCCTGCAGCAGGCCTTCCAGACGCTCGGCCGCAGCTTTCCTCGACCCGGCCTCTTCGGCAGCCAGTTTCATGCTCTCGACCAGCTGCTTCTCGAGATCGGCGGTTTTTTCGGACAGTTCGTCCCTTTCGGCCTTGATCTCGTCCACGACCGACATGGACTCGGCAAGTTCAGTATTATCCGCTTCCAGTTTCTCGGCTCTCCTGATCGTGGCAGCCAGTTTCTCACGGAGGGTTACCAGCTCAGCGCTTTCGTCTTCCCTGGATGCGCTTTCCAGCTCCTGCCGGAGTCCGTCGGCTTCCTTCTGCACGGTTTCAAGCTGCTTTTCCACTTCGGCAAGCCACTTGGTCTTGGATTCGGCCTCCGAGATGCGGACCATCAACCCCTTGTTCTCATTTCTGAGAGTTTCCAGCTTTTCCTGACCGGTTTCGCCCCGCTTGCTTTTCCTGTTATCGGCCAGGAGGGTTTTAACCTGTTCCTCGATCTCGTTTTTGGCGGCTACAGCAGCCGCAAGGTCTCTTTCCAGGGCGGCTTTCGCCTGGTCCGCCTGTTGGGCCCGGTCCATGGCATCTCGCAGACGCCGGGTCGACTCCTCGTCTTCGACGCTCCCTCCTTCCATCTCCTTCTTTAACTGTTTATTCAGCACAGCCAGTTCATCGGCCCTGGCAGCCGCGCTTTCCAGACGGGAGCTGAGATCATCAACCTGTCCCTTAAGTGAATCCACCTCCCTGGTGTCAGCGAGATGGGCCCGCAGTTGTGTGTTCTCGGTGAGACTCAGATCGAGGTTGTTCTTGTATTCCGCGGCCTGAACCTCCAATGCCGCGAGCTTGTCGGCAGTTACGGTATCGGCAAGACGGGCTTTGAGCTTTTCGTTTTCAGCGATACTCGAATCGAGGCTGCGCTTCAACTCCGCGAGCTGGCCTTCCAGTGCGGGGAGATCGCGGGCTGTTTGAGTGTCATCCCTCGTCACATCCTGACCGGCCGATAACACGCGGAGCTTTTCCGTGAGGCTCTCGACCTCAAGCCGTGATTCCTCGTAGCGGCGGGCTGTCAGGGTCAGCTTATCGGTCAGGTCCTTTTCCTTACTCTCGACGGATCCTTTTACGCGGTACAGCTGTTCCTCGAAACCATCTCTTTCCCGGCGGACCCCCTCGAGCTCCTCTGACATCTGCCGCTCACGTTCCTTCGCGGCCTCGATGGCCTCCCGTGCTTTTTTGACCTCCTCCACGAGCTTCCTGTGTATCTCCCGATCTCTTTCAGGCTGTCGGGCTTCCGTAGCCGCCCACTCATCTTCCGACGGGACAAGGAACCCTTTTTTGCTCTCGACACCCGCGGCGCTGGTAATCTTCGACGAGGTGAAACCAAGGACGAGTTCCTGAAGTTCCGATTTCATGAACGGTTTCTGGAGATAGGCGTCGGCGTGATATCGAAGTCTGGAATGCCGCTGGAAAGATTCGTCGTCCACGACAGCCGACATGAGGATAACCGGGATTCCGGCCGTAGCGGGATCCTTTTTCAGTTTCTCGCAAACGACAAAACCGTTGACCCCTGGCATCTGGACGTCGAGAAGGATGACGTCAGGAACCGTGTCCACCGCCTGTTTGAAACCGGATTCGCCGTCCAAGGCGACGATCACCTCGGCCCCCATCTCATTAAGAAAGTCTTTAGTGACATCGAGGATATACTGTGAATCGTCCACCACAAGGGCCAGCATGGAGCCTGCGGCTTTATCCACCGGAATCTTTTGTGCCGGAGTTTCCGACGCTGCGGTGCCCGCTGGTGCCGCGGCCTCGCCGCCTGTCTGGCCATTCAGCTGGCCGGTTACGACCGCCGGATCAGTACTTCTTTCGTGATGATCTCCTCCGGAGGAGCCCTCTCCGGGACCGGCAGCCCCGGACTGCAAATCAAAGCCCATGATCCCTTTAATGAGTTCGAGAAGATCCTGGCCGCTGAACGGTTTCAACAGGTATCCGTCGGCGTGTGTACTGAGCCTCGAATGACGCTCCAGAAGATCTTTTTCCACCTTCCCCGACATCATGATGACGGGGATATCCTTTGTCTCCGGGTTTTCCCGGAGGTTTTTTAAAAGGACGAAACCCTGGATCTTGGGGATCTCGATGTCGGTTATGATGAGGTCCGGCTTTTCGGCAACAGCCATCGCAAGCCCGGCCTCTCCATCGTTCGCGTTGACGATATCTATGCCGGTCCCGGCGAAGAGATCGTTCACATAGGTTTGATAGAAAAGGTCGTCCTCGATGACGAGGAATCGCAGGTCAGACATGGGGGTATGGTTTCCGCCTCGATTATTGCCGGGTTATCTTGAGGACGATCGAGTTGCCCTCCTGATAAACGTCGTACCCGATCCTGACCGGCAGGATCTCAATGGAGATCTTAACGCCACGATCGTTGCCAAGCTCCTCGACGTAGACCTCTCCGACGATGTTCTCTCCGCCCGCAATACGTTCAGGCAGTTCCGGGTTGATGTCGGGAAATTCGATATCGATCCATTTCCTGGAAAGCTTGGCCGAGGTGGTGACGTTGTAGTCGGTCATCCCGTTAGTGGAAAACACGACCTGGGCGCTGTCCTTTATCTCCTTTACCTCCAGTCCATCAAGAACACCGGGGCGCAGAGGTTTGGCAGGGACGGCCGGTTTCGGAGCAGGAGCAGGTTTGGCAGGGACGGCCGGTTTCAGGGCAGGAGCAGGTTCGGGCGTCTTTTCAGAACTCCTCTTTTCCCTGAGCCTCGCTTCCCTGCGTGCCTGGACCGCATCCTCCCTGGCCCTTTCCGCAGCCGCCTTTTCCTTTTTACGTGGATCGGGAGCCGGGGCCAGGGCGGCACCGGCACTCCCCGCCCGTATCGAGGCCCTGATCTCGAAAGACTCGGCTTTTTCGTAAACGACCTTGACCTTAGCGGTACCACCGGTAAAAAGGGCGCCATCCACCCTGTCAGGCCTCAGCGGTACAGTACCGGTCGACTCCAGGTACACCGCCTTTCCCGTCGGCACATCGGCGATGTTACCGAACCGGTCCTGCGCCTCGAGAGTGATCTCGAACGGTTCGCCTGCGACCGCCGAATCGGGGGTCTTGACCAGGACCTTTTCAACCTGCCCGGCGACCACCGTCAGGTTGAGCTTTCCCGAGATGTTGCTCTGGATCTCGGATACCTGGATAGAATAATCACCGCTGGCCCGCATCTCGATCTGGATTTGAGCCACCCCGCCGTCAAAGGAGGCCGGCGTAACAAGGTCAGGGGCGATATCTCCCCCGTCCGAGTAAAGCCTGACACCCTTGTACCGGGCATCGTAGTCGGCGACCAGGTTTCCATACCTGTCCATGGCCTTTATGGTTACCGGCAGTCTCTCACCGGCAGTAACCTTCGGACCCGCGCTGATCTCAAATGAATCCAGGGCTGCGGGCACAATGGCGACGACGCCGGCATCCCCCGACAGGTTTTTCCTCCGGTCCTTGATGCTGACGGCATGCTCTCCGGCAGAACGGAGTTCAACAGGGATCTCGAAATTCCCTTTCCCGAGAGATCTGACACTTCCGGCGACCCGAAGGGCCGGGTTTTCAACGGTAAGGGACGAACTTTCCGGCGAATATCCGTAAGCCACGTTGCCGTGCATATCCACGGCCTGGAAGGTCAAGGTGACCGTCTGCCCGACCTCAGCTCTGGATGGAATATCGGCAAGGAGTTTGACAGGTCGGCCCGAACTTATATTCAACTCCCACTGCTGCAAGACCTCACCCGCACTGTCTTTCAGGAAAATGGTGAGTCCGCCCATCTTTTCGGTTGAAACACGGAACCTGAAACCGGGCATGTAGTTATCCGGGGTGAGAAGGGGCGGCAGGACGCTGGCAGGCTTGGAAACCGTGAGGCTCACCGGCGCTTCCGGTTTCCAGCCCTCAGGCATGGTGTTTCCGAACCGGTCCATGAAAGTGACCTGGACCTCGAACTCCTCACCGGCCATAACCTCCTGCGGCACCTTTGCTTCGATGCGGTCGAAGGCAGCCGGCTTGACGGTGATGCTCTCGGCGCTCCGGACGGTGAAGGTGGTCAGAAAACAGGCAGTTAGGACGGTAAGACAGACTGTCCGCCAAAAGGACATCCGGCACGCTCCTTTTCTCATCAAATTCAAAGGCTACCGGGTGAAGTGATCCCGGGGTCTGATCTTTCCATGCGCCTTGTCAGGGGGCGCACTGATTTCTCTGGACAAACACTTGCGAGGTCCGATTTTACCGCACCTGTACATCTTTTTATGATTAACATGGGGCCTATATGGTGTCAAGATATAACAGCGTCCATAAATGTTGTAACTCCCTATAATAATTAAACTTTTTTCGGATGGCGTAATGCCGGAGAACCTGCCTGTCTGGTTAGACAGGCAGGGCACAGACTCCTAGCTGGAGTTTGTCGGAACATATTTTTTTGAGTCTTTTTTATTTAATACCTTGTGTTAACTATAACTTACAATCTTGATAGAGTCGCAAAAAGTCCAGTCGGGACTTTTCCTGGCTCATTAGTGTCCTGGGGAAAGGGAAAAGCATCGTTTTCCCTTTCCTTACAAATCAATGACTTACGGTGCGGGTCATTGATTTGGGCACCCCACGCGGGGCGCGTTGATGGACTTTTTGCGGGTCCATCAACTTTATCACCTGTTGATTCGAAGGCAAAAAGCATTAGAAAAGTCGTTCCGACAAACTTTTACGCAGCGTGTCAGGGTTTTCCGACACGCTGCTAGAGCACACAGAGGTCACCCTTCGACAAGCTTCCATCTTCGCTATCACCCTTCGCCAAGGCTATGGGTGACAGAAGCTACGGTGGACAGGCAGGGCTGGCAGAGGAAATCAATTCCACCCCTCACCTGACTTCCCCGGTGGGGGAGGGATTTCTTCGAAATCGACTGAACGTTCAGGTGAGGGGGAGGCGACCACCATGTTTTCTTACATGATCGCCCGGGCCTTTCTCTGTGTAACTCTGTGGTGAAATCCAGGATCTGGCGCCGGTCGGTTATTAATCCCTGGATTCAGTCATCCTCCGCCATTCCCAGCTTCTTGAGGCGGTACCGAAGAGACCGGAAGGTGATTCCCAGGAACTCGGCCGCCCTGGTCCGGTTGCCTCCCGTCTGCCGGAGTGCCGAAAGGATGAGCTGCCTCTCGTAATCGGCCACCCGGGCGTCCAGGTCCCCTTCCCCGTCCATGGCCGCAGCCTCCGGGGACCGGACAGCCGGCGCCCGCAGGACCTCCTCAGGAAGGAGATCAGGCGTCAGCTCATCCCCTGTAGCCAGTGCGACAGCTCTTTCCACGATATTTTCCAGTTCCCTCACGTTACCCGGGTAACCGTATCCCATGAGATGCCGCATCGCCTCGGGGGCGACGGACCCCAGGGTCCGTCCCTGCCTCGTGGCAAGACGCTTGAAAAAGTGCTCCATCAGGAGCGGGATGTCCTCGCGCCTTTCCCTGAGTGCCGGGACCTGGATATGGATGACGTTCAGACGGTAATACAGGTCCTCACGGAAATTCCCCTTCTTCACCTCCCCCGCAAGATCCCTGTTGGTCGCGACGATGATCCTCGCGTCCACCTTGACCGGTAAGGTCCCCCCCACGGGAACCACCTCCCGTTCCTGGATGGCCCGCAGCAGCTTGACCTGCAGGGCGCTGGAGGTCTCGGTGATCTCGTCCAGGAACAGGGTCCCGCCGCTGGCTGTCTCGAAAAGCCCCTGCCGGTTGGAGTCGGCCCCGGTGAACGAGCCCTTCCTGTGCCCGAACAGCTCGCTTTCCAGGAGGGTTTCCACCAGGGCCCCGCAGTTGACCGAAACGAAGGGCCCCTTCCGGCCGGCGCCGTGGTGGTGCAGGGCCCTTGCGATGAGTTCCTTGCCTGTCCCGCTCGCGCCGGTGATCACCACGGTGCTGTCCATGGGGCTGACGCGCTCGATGACCTCGAACATCCGCTTCATCCCCGGGCTCCGGCCCACGATGTTCTCGAAGCTGAACTGGTCCTGGAGCAGGCGGTGGAGCTGAACGTTCTCCTCGGCCAGCTTTCGCCTCTCGATGACGGCGCTTATCCGGCTCTTGATCTCCTCGATGCGGAACGGCTTGGTGATGTAGTCGGCGGCTCCCAGTTTCATGGCCTCCACGGCCGAGTCGGGGGAGCCGTAAGCGGTGATCATGATCACCGGGATACCGGAGTCACTTTTTCGGACCTCCCTGAGCAGGTCCAGGCCGCTCAAGCCAGGCATGTTGATGTCGCTGACAACCAGATCGAACGAGTCTTCGCCGGCCATGGCCGCCAGGGCGCCGGCCGCGTTGGCGCTGCCGGCAACGGCATACCCCTCACGCCTGAGGAAGATCTCCAGCATCTCCCTCATGGAGCGCTCGTCGTCCACGATGAGGATCTTCCCCTTGCCCTTCAGGCTCAATGGGACCTCCACGGCGGCAGGTTAACGGACACGGTGGTTCCCCTGCCTTCTTCGGTGCGCACATCGATCGTACCCTTATGAATCTGCACCAACTGGTAGACGATGGCAAGCCCGAGCCCGGTGCCGTGATCCTTGGTGGTCTTGAACGGCTCGAAGATCTCGGGCAGGACCTCGTCGGGGATGCCCGGTCCGTCGTCGCTCACGGCCAGGACGCTGCCGCCCCCGTTATCGTCCCTGACCACGGACACCGTGATCCGGCCTCCCCTGGAGACGGCGTCGGCCGCGTTCTTTACAAGGTTCATGAGGATCTGCCGCATCTGGGAAACGTCAAGGGACAGGATCACCGGCTCGGCAGGGAGGTCGGTTTCAAGGGAAATCTCGCCCGCGGTGACCACCGGGTCCAGGAAGTTCACCGTGTCTGAGACGATATCCCTCAGATCGACATCCTCGAACCGTGGGGAGGGTGGGCGGGCGTAATCCAGGAAGTTCCCTAAAAGGTCGTTGAGACGCTGTGTCTCCTTGAGCACGATATCCATGAGGCGCAGATCCTCACCGTGAAGGTCCAGGTCCTTTTTCAGGATCTGGATCGATCCACTCATGGAGGCCAGGGGGTTCCGGACCTCGTGGGCAATGCTGGCGGCCATCCTTCCAATAGCGGAAAGTTTATCCGACACCCTGAGCTTGCCCTCCATCTCCCGGAGTTCGGTCAGATCCTGGAAGATAACGACGAACCCCTTCTCAGGTTCCTTGAGGGGGGAGATGGAAAGGCCCAGAACACGGTCCTCATCCTCCTCATCGGTGAAACTCCCCTCCCACCGGTCGACCCTCCCCGCGGACGCCCTTTGCAGCAGGTCCTGGATGGGGATCCCCGAGAATACGTCCTTCGGCCGCCTTCCCGTGCGGGTCATCCTGCCTTCCAGGCTCAGCATCTTTTCAGCTGCCGAGTTCATGGACCGGATGGCGCCTTCCCTGTCCAGGACAGCGATGCCGCTGGTGATGCTCTCGAACACGACATCGCTGAGGGTCCTGAGCTTTTCCAGGTCCACCGTTTTTTCTGAAAGTTCCTCCCGGGCCGCGCGGTAGCGGTGGCTGATCATGTGTCCGAGGAAAGCCACCGCGAAGAAGGCGGTGATGTGCATGAATACCCGCCCCATGATGTCCCACGGGTTGACCAGGAGCAGGTCGGCCAGTTCCGCCGCCTGGGGGGGCATGACCAGACTGTAGTACTGCAGGTCCACGACACCGCCGTAAAGGATGGAGGAAACCGAGGCGGTCCAGTAGCCCCCGCCATGAAGGGCCAGGGCGGCCCACAGGATGGAGAACAGGAAAAGGAAGGGGAAGGGGCTGCTGTGCCCTCCCGTGAGGAAAACCACGAAGGTGTAAATGAGGAGATCGACGCCCACCTGGTAAGCGGCGAACCGGGGCAGGTTCTCCACCTGGTTGAAAATGGTGGCGAAGAGGATGGTCAGGAGGTAGACGCCGACGACGAGCAGGTAGATGGTGAAGAGGGGAGCGAAGAACAGCGCCTGGCTGCCCTTGAGCTGGATGACCACCGCACCGCCCAGGAAGAGGGTGACGGTAGCAACCCTGAAGACCATGAGGATCTTCAGGAGCAGGGGCAGTTCCTGGGAGTGTCTGAACAGGGGACTGCCGGTACCCGGTGACATCAAGGTGGGGGAGCCGGGGCTACCCGAGGGTGGCCATCTTGAAGATCGGGAGGTACATGGCGATGACCACGAACCCGATGGCCCCGCCCAGGAACACCATCATTATCGGCTCCATCAGGGATGTGAGGGCCTCGACCGCGGTGTCCACCTCTTCGTCGTAAAAGTCCGCGATCTTGCTGAGCATGGCGTCCAGGGCGCCGGTGGCCTCCCCGACGCTGATCATCTGTACCACCATGGGGGGAAAGACCCCCGACTCTTCCAGCGGTTCAGCAATGGTCTTGCCCTCGCTGATGCTGTCCCGGGTGAAGTACACAGCCTCCTCCACGACCTTGTTCCCCGCCGTCCGTGCACAGATATCCAGGGCGTCTAAAAGGGGCACTCCGGAAGAGAGCATGGTTCCCAGGGTCCGTGTGAACTTTGCCACCGCCACCTTACGGATGAGGGGGCCTACGATGGGGGCTCTCAGGAAAACACCGTCCATGCGCCGTTTCCCGCTGACGGTAGCGTAATACCTCTTGAAGAGGGCGCTGAAGACGAAAAAACCGCCGATGAAGATGAGCATCTTGTAGCTCGACGCGAAATTGCTCATGTCGATGACGAGCTGGGTCAACGCGGGCAGCTCACCGCCCATGCCGGTGAACATGTCGGCGAACTTGGGGATAACGAACACCATGAGGAGGGCCACCACGCCAACGGCCACAATCAGGATGGTGATGGGGTATACCATGGCTGACTTGACCTTCTTCTTGAGGGCCATCGCCTTTTCAATATAGGCGGCCAGCCTGGAAAGGATGGTGTCCAGGATACCCCCGGCCTCCCCGGCGGCAACCATGTTCACATAAAGTTCATCGAAGATCTTGGGGTGGCGCCCGAGAGCCTCGGCGTAGGCCGAACCGCCCTCAACGTCACTCTGGACGGTATCCAGCGCTTTGCCCAGGGTCTTGTTTTCGGCCTGGCTGGAAAGGATCTCGAGGCACTGGACCAGGGGAAGCCCGGCATCGATCATCGTGGCGAACTGGCGGGTAAAGATGACGATGTCCCGCTCCTTGACCTTCTCCTTGAAGCCCGGGATGCTGATCTTGATCTCCTTGGGTTTGGCCTTGACCTTGGAAGGGTTCAGTCCCTGGCGCCTCAGCGCCGCGTGAACGGCGTCCGGGCTCACGGCCTCCATGGTGCCCTTCTTGACTTCACCTTTGGCGGTCTTGGCTTCCCAATTGAACTCAGGCATGGACTTCCTCCCCGATTGATCTTGATAGCATCGCGAAAAGTCCGGGCGGGACTTTTTGCTCAACGGAAAGGGAAAAGCGTCGTTTTCCCTTTCCTCGTAGCTGGACCGTTACCCGATACTGACCCCGGCCTGCGTCAGCATCTGACGCATCTCTTCAGGGTTGGTGGTCCTCCCCAGAACCTCTTCCACGGGGATCGTCCCTTTGAGATAGAGTTCCAGGAGGGACTGGTTCATGGTTTGCATGCCGAACTTGGTCTGCCCCACCTGCATGATGGAGTAGATCTGGTGGACCTTGTCTTCGCGGATGAGGTTCCTGATGGCCGCGTTGGGCACCATGACTTCGAGTGCAAGACAGCGTCCCCCGCCTTTTTTGGGAATCAGGGTCTGGGACAGGACTCCCTCCAGCACGAAGGACAGCTGGGCCCTGATCTGGGGCTGCTGGTAGGGCGGAAAGACGTCCAGGATCCTGTTGATGGTCTGGACACAGTTGTTCGTGTGCAGGGTGCCGAACACCAGGTGTCCCGTCTCGGCCACGGAAAGGGCCGCTTCGATGGTCTCCAGATCCCGCATCTCGCCGATGAGGACGATGTCGGGGTCCTGCCGGAGGATCGACTTGAGGGCCCTCTTGAAGGTGGAGGTGTCGGCCCCGACCTCCCGCTGGTTGACCACGCAGCTTTTGTGGGGATGAAGGAACTCGATGGGGTCCTCGATGGTGATGATGTGCTCGTGCCGGGTGGAGTTGATCCTGTCGACCATGGCGGCAAGGGTCGTGGACTTGCCGCTTCCCGTTGGCCCGGTGACCAGAACGAGGCCCTTGGGCCGCTTGTTGAGCTCTTCAACCACCTTGGGCAGACCCAGGCTATCGAAGGACATGATCTCGAAGGGGATGGTCCGGATGGCGATCCCTACAGATCCCCTCGTCTGGAAAACGTTGGCGCGGAACCGGGACAGCCCCTTGACCCCGAAGGAAAAGTCAAGTTCCTTGTCCTCCTCGAAAACGTGTTTCTGGGCATCCGTGAGCAGGCTGTAGGCGATCTTCTTGGTGTCCGGGGGCGCCAGGGTGGGGACGTTGATAGGCCTTAACGCGCCGTCGATCCGCAGCTGCGGCGGCGTTCCGGGGGTGATGTGCAGGTCGCTGGCCTTGTTGTCCACCATAAACTTCAGCAACTGGTGGATGCCGGGCACTTCCTGGGAGTCAACACCCAGTGGCACTCCGCTGGTATCGGGTTTGTTCATGCTTTCCCCCTTTTAACAGCGACTCAGCAAATCCGGGGCGCTGCTAAAAGCTATTCGGCCGGAAACATTCCGTGCCTTTGATTTAATTTTCCAGAATCCGATTTTCGGTGTCTAATCTGTTTTTGTCTGGTCTACATACACAATCCGGGATCCCCGTTGATTTTCTATGAGAGTATCCTGGATTCTAGTCTCCGAAGGTGACCCTGAGGATCTCCTCGATGGTGGTCACCCCTTCCTTGATCTTCTGAAGACCGCTCTGGCGCAGGGACTTCATGCCGCCCTCGATAGCCGCAGCCTTGATCTCAAAGGTGGTCCCCCCCTGGAGAATGATCTCCTTGACCTGGTCGGAGACCACCATGACCTCGTAAAGAGCCACGCGCCCTTTATACCCTGTGCCTCCGCAGGTGCTGCATCCTTCCCCCTTGTAACAGGTGATGGTCCCGGCCTCCTCCTCCTTGAACCCTACGTCGACGAGGGCGGCGATAGGCACGTCCACCACCTGTTTGCAGTTCTCGCATACCTTGCGGGCAAGGCGCTGTGCCACGACCATGATCACCGCCGAGGCCACCAGGAAGGGCTCCACTCCCATGTTGAGGAGACGGTTGATCGTGGCCGGGGCGTCGTTTGTGTGGAGGGTCGAAAGAACCATGTGGCCCGTAAGGGCCGCCTTGATCCCGATCTCAGCCGTCTCGTAGTCCCGGATCTCCCCAACCAGGATGATGTCGGGGTCCTGCCTCAGGAAAGAACGCAGTGAGGCGGCGAAGTTCAAACCGATCTCGTCGTGCATCTGGACCTGGTTGATCCCCATGAGGTTGAACTCCACCGGGTCCTCGGCCGTCATGATGTTCACGTCGTCGGTATTGAGGTCAGCCAGAGCGGAGTAAAGGGTCGTGGTCTTGCCGCTTCCGGTAGGGCCGGTGACCAGGACCATCCCGAACGGTTTATGGATCGCCTCCTTGAAATCGGCCAGGGCCGCCTCCTCGAAGCCGAGTTTGGTCATGTCCAGCTGCAGGTTGGCCTTGTCCAGGAGCCTGAGGACGATCTTTTCTCCGAACAGGGTGGGAAGGACCGAAACACGGAAATCGATCTCGGCCCGGCGCCCGAGCTTCATCTTGATCCTGCCGTCCTGGGGCAGGCGGCGCTCGGCGATGTCCAGCTTGGACATGATCTTGACCCTCGAGAGCACGGCGTTCCGGATCTTCAGAGGGAGATTCATCATGGTTTTGCACACCCCGTCCAGCCTGTAACGGACCCGCATGACCTTCTCGTACGGTTCGATGTGGACATCGCTGACCTTCATCTTGTAGGCGCGCACAAGAAGACCGTTGACCAGCTTGATGATGGGGGCTTCCACATCCCCGCTGAGCACGTCGTCGGATGTGTCCTCGATAACCTCCACGTCGTCCACGGCGCCCTTGACCAGGGTATCGAACTCGTCGACATCCACCATGTCCCCGATCTCCATCTCACCGGCGAACCCGCCATCGTCCATTCCTTCCAGGGAGTAGTCAGCCCCGGAGATGTCGGCCTTCCCTGACCCGAACCCGCCGCTCTCGTAGTACTTCATGATGGCGTCCTCGATGGCGGTCTCGGATGCCACCACCGGCTCCACATTGTAGCCGGTCATGAACTTGATGTCGTCAAGGGCAAAGACATTGGTGGGATCGGCCATGGCCAGGGTCAGGGTACCTCCCGTGCGGCTGATGGGCACCAGCTGGTACTTCTTGGCCGTCTTTCCCGGGATGAGCTTGATGATGCCCGGGTCAACCTCGAAATCCACCAGGTTGATGGAGGGGACACCGTACTGTTTGCTAAGGAAGGAAACTATCTCCGCCTCTTCCAGGATGTTCAGCTTGGCCAGGTTGTACCCCAGACGGCCCCCGGACTTGCTCTGCTCCTCGAGGGCCTGCTTGAGCTGATCCTCGGAAATGATCTTGGCTTTGACGAGCATCTCGCCCAGACGCGCTGCTGCCATATCGGTCTCACTCCCCGTAGTTATAACTGTGTGAAATGATCAACCTACAGGCTATTGACAGTGAAGGGTTTTGTCAAGTTCACCCGAAATCCTCCGATGCTTTTTTTTAGGTCCGGATTTCGGGTATGGTTCCCCCCTGCCTGCGGAAGGCAAGCTCAGGAACACGGAATCCGGCTGAGCCTGGATTCCATGTCTGTTTCCGGAATAGCTCAACCCCGCCTGATTCATGATGCTTATAGTGCCATTCCCATTTGTCTTTGACAGGGTCGCAAAAAGTCCAATCCGGGACTTTTCGCTCCACGGAAAGGGAAAAGCGTCGTTTTCCCTTTCCTTACAAATCAATGACTTATCCCGCAAATTAATGACTTGCGGGACGGGTCATTGATTTGGGCACCCCGCGCGGGGTGCGTTGATGGACTATTTGCGAGTCCATCAAAGTTCGAAGTGCGAAGGAAAAGCTCCCACTTCGTTCTTCGTTCTTTGCGCTTCGCTCTCCTTTTCAGCTGCTACCAAGCAGTCTGGTAAGCATTTCGACCATTCCCCCGCCGGTGTGCTCGGCGGGGAAATGGATGTTGGTGAACCCGGCCTCACGGGCAGCCTCAGCAGTCGTTGGCCCGATACACAGAGCCGGCAGGTCTAAGATCTTTTTCCACTTTTCACCTTCCACTTTCCCCAGCAGCTCTACCGTTCCTTTTACCGCCGAGGGGCTGGCGAAGGTGACCACGTCCAGCCCTTCGGCCAGCGCTGTTTTTAACGCGGCGGCCCCCTCTTCGGGAACCACCGTGCGATAAAGGATAACCTCCCGCACAATGCCCCCCCGGGCCTCGATCAGCTCACCCAGGGGAGTCGTCACCTCCCGGGGCCTGAACAGTAAAAAACGCTGCCCCGAAAGGTCAGAAGGGAGCATCTCCAGGAGGCCCTGGGCCGTGTACCGCTCCGGCACCAGGGACACCTTCCCGCCGGCTCTTTCCCAGGCCAGGGCGGTTTTCGATCCCACGCACATTGCCGGGGGCAGGTCACCAATGTGCGCCCCGGATCCTGCCCGTTCATTTTCCAGGAATTTCAGGAAGAATTCCACCCCGTTGACCGAAGTGAAAAGGAGGTGATCGGCGCCGCCGGGGTCGCTCAGGGCCTGTCTTATCCCTGCAGGGTCGGCTTCCGGCTCCATGTGCACCGCGGGGACCACCCGGACCCGCGCGCCCTTCGATTCGAGCCTGCTGACCATGTCAGCGGACTGGGACCAGGCCCGCGTCACCAGCACTCTGATCCCATCGAGGGGCAGATTTCCGCTCGGGTTTTTCATAACCCTTTCCTGTTTCCACAGCATCTAAAGCTGACAGGGTCGCAAAAAGTCCAATCCGGGACTTTTCGCTCCACGGAAAGGGAAAAGCGTCGTTTTCCCTTTCCTTACAAATCAATGACTTATCCCGCAAATTAATGACTTGCGGGACGGGTCATTGATTTGGGCGCCCCGCGCGGGGCGCTTTGATGGACTTTTTGCGAGTCCATCAAAGCTGGAACGCGGAGGGCCGCGGAGGGCGCCACTTCCCAGGCGCCACCGCAGGGGACCGCAGTTAAACCTTATTCATTTCTTTACTGCGAAACTCTGCGGATTGTGCGGCCTACCAGAGAGCCGCCTCCGCGTAACTCTGCGTTAAAGCTTTGCCTTTCAGCTTAATTACCTGAGATCGCTTCGTCCAGGTTCAACTCGCGATGACAATCGTGTTCATAATGTTTTACGCCGACACTCCGAAACACAGCCTGTCACGCCAAAGGGGTGATCACCCCGACACAGGCTTTTCTCCTGGCTCCTGGATTCTGCTCTTTCCAGATACCAGACACCGGTTAATTATTTCATTTCCCTGCAATAAACCTCTTCCAGGATCTCCCTGCCCCCGGCCTCGAGGATCCGGCCGGCCAGCGAGCTTCCGAGCTTGGCCGCGTCGGCGGCCGGGCCCCGGTCGGTATCCCTGATGATCCGCCTGCCGTCCACGCTGGCCACGAGACCGGTGAGGGCCACCTTGTCGCCCTCCCGAACGGCGTGGGCGGCGATGGGGACCTGGCATCCTCCCTCGAGGCGGTGAAGGAAGGCCCGCTCGGCGGTGACGCACGAACTGGTGGCGTCATCGTTGAAGAAAGCGATCCGGTCCAGGGTGGTCTTGTCGGCCAGCCGTGCCTCGATGCCAAGGGCGCCCTGGCCGATGGCCGGAAGCATGATGTCGGGATCGATGACCTCGGTGACTTCGTTCTCCCAGCCCAGGCGGCTCACGCCGGCCATGGCCAGGATGATGGCGTCGTACATCCCCTCCTTGAGTTTCCTCAGGCGGGTGTTGATGTTGCCCCGCAGCGGCTGGATGACGAAGTCCGGGCGGGCGGCTAACAGCTGGGCCTGGCGGCGCAGGCTGCTGGTGCCGATCTTCGCCCCCTCGGGCAGTTCGAGGATGGGGGTGTCTGCGCTCCCGAGAACGGCGTCCCGCGGGTCCTCGCGCCTGGAAACGGCGACGATGCCCAGGCCCTCAGGCAGCTCGGTGGGGACGTCCTTCATGCTGTGGACGGCGAGGTCCACCGACTTGTCCAGCAGCGCCTCCTCGATCTCCTTGACGAAAAGGCCCTTGCCGCCGACTTTCGCCAGGGGCACGTCCAGGATCTTGTCCCCGGTGGTCTTGATGGTCCGGATCTGGACGTCCAGGTTGGGGTGATGGCGGATCAACTGTTCCTTGACCCAGTTCGCCTGCCACAGCGCCAGCTGGCTTCCCCGGGTGCCGATGCGAATGGTGTTGTTCAATTAAAGCCTCCTGTTGAATTTCTTATTTTTTTCGTTAGTCCAAGATCTAAGATCCAAAATCCAAGAAACAGTCAAAAGCTTATAACGCGAAGAATGCAAAAGCGGCTCACTAGCAGCGTGTCGGAAAACCTCTTGACACGCTGCTATAGGTTTTTCGGAAAGCCCTTTTTTGGGTCTTTTCTTGAA
>JARGFV010000038.1 GCA_029210545.1 bacterium | reverse complement strand
TCCGGGCGCCGCTCCCAGGCGCGGCAGTTTTCACGGGTCATTGATTTGGGCGCCCCGCGCGGAGCGCATTGATGGACTTTTTGCGACCCTATCAACAGTTGAACCTTGGAATCCTGCACCAGCATTCCTCCCTGTCCAATCCCATGGGCGAGGATTTCAACTACGCCGGGGAGTTCAGGAAACTCGACCTGGAGGCTCTGAAGAAGGACCTCTATGCGCTGATGACCGACTCGCAGGACTGGTGGCCGGCCGATTACGGTCACTACGGGGGGCTCTTCATCCGGATGGCCTGGCACAGCGCGGGCACGTACCGCATGGGCGACGGGCGTGGCGGCGCGGGGTCCGGAAGCCAGCGCCTGGCGCCCCTCAACAGCTGGCCCGACAACGTGAACCTCGACAAGGCGCGCCGTCTGCTCTGGCCCATCAAGCAGAAATACGGCCGGAAGATCTCCTGGGCCGACCTGTTGATCCTCACCGGCAACTGCGCCCTGGAGGCCATGGGATTTAAGACCTTCGGCTTCGGCGGCGGGCGCAAGGACATCTGGGAGCCCGAAGTGGACATCTACCGGGGGTCCGAGGACGAGTGGCTTGGTGACAAGCGCTACTCCGGCGACCGGGAACTGGAAAATCCCCTCGCCGCCCTCAAGGGCAGGATCCTCGCCTCGGGACTGTCTGTCTCCCAGCTGGTCTCGACAGCCTGGGCTTCGGCGTCCACCTTCCGGGGCTCCGACAAGCGCGGCGGGGCCAACGGAGCGCGTATCCGTCTCGCCCCGCAGAAGGATTGGGAAGTGAACCAGCCTGCCCGGCTCGAGACAGTGCTGAAGGCCCTCGAGGGGATCCGGAAGGAGTTTAACAGCTCGCAGTCAGGCGGGAAGAAGGTTTCCCTCGCCGACCTGATCGTTCTGGGCGGATGCGCGGGTGTGGAGCAGGCAGCGAAGAATGCCGGTCACGATGTGACCGTTCCCTTCACCCCGGGACGCACGGACGCGTCGCCCGGGCAAACCGACGTTCAGGCCTTTGCCGTACTCGAACCGGCCGCGGACGGGTTCCGCAACTACCTCAAAGCCAGATACAGCGTATCGGCAGAGGAGCTGCTGGTTGACCGGGCTCAGCTGCTGACGCTCACCGCTCCCGAGATGACAGTCCTCATCGGCGGCATGCGTGTCTTGAATGCCAATTTCGGACAGTCCCGCCACGGCGTCTTTACCACGCGGCCGGAGACCCTCACCAACGACTTTTTCGTGAACCTGCTGGACATGGGCACGACGTGGAAGGCGGCCCCGGGAACCGACGACGTGTTCGAGGGCCGTGATCGCGCAACGGGCGAACTCAGGTGGACCGGCACCCGTGTCGACCTCATCTTCGGTTCGAACTCCCAGCTGAGGGCCGTCGCGGAAGTCTATGGATCCGAGGACTCCCGGGAGCGGTTCCTGCACGACTTTGTGGCGGCGTTTGCCAAGGTCATGAACCTCGACCGCTTTGACCTCGGCTGATGGCGGAATTCCTGTATCAGATCGGCGTCAGAGCGGGAGTTGGTCAATTCCTTGGATCGCTTCACTCGGGAGGATCCTTTCACCCCCACCTCCTTTCAGCAACCAACCTCCTTAATCTTCCCCTCCTTCTGTCCGTCCCCTGATGGCCACTCGATCCCGCCAACGGCGGGACTCAGGGTCTTAAACATGTCGAAGGAGGGGTTTCTCTCACCCCCACCTCGATCCTCCCCCCTCAGGAAAAACTTTCCCCCTCACCCCGGCCCTCTCCCTCGGCGGGGAGAGGGAGAATAAGGAAAGGGGCTATTGGTAGGGGGAGGAAGGATAAGGAAGTGAGCCTACATGAGGGGGAGAGGGAGAATGAGGAAAGGGGCTATTGGCAGGGGGAGGAAGAGTAAGGAAGGTGACTTTACCTGGACTTGCGATGACGCTCCAAAGTCGTGTCTGACAGCCTATTCGTAAACCGGATACACCCGGGCCGTGTCCTTTTCCACCATGAGGGTGTCCACGAGAGATTTGCCCTTCCTCGTCACCACCTCCACCCGGTATCCACCCTCCACCTCGGTGACCTTTCCCACCTCCAGGTTGGGATTGCCCCGCACCACCCACTGGACCAGCTTTTCGGCTTCCCCTTTTGAAAGTGTGTCGCCGAAGGCGCTCCGGTCCGGGCCCATCCTGTAGCCGCGCGGGCCGTAACCCCACCAGCCGTAGTCGTACCGATACCCATACCCGTAGCCGGGTTGGTGGTCGTATCCCGGTCCCCATCCCGGCCGGGGGCAGTTCCAGCAACCTTCCAGGGGCCCCTGGTTGCAGGCCTGGATCGGACCGGCTTCGACAGCAAGGAACAGGAAAGCCAGGACTCCCGCGACAACGACTTTGGATCTCATGCAATACCTCCTCCGGGGACGTAAAATGCTGCGGCTTCCGGACGGCCTTTTAACTGTTCCCTCTACACCTTCCATTTTAGCAGGCCGGGGGCGGATTTTGGCGGTTTTTTATGGACATCTTTCACGGAAACACGAGGATGTAGCTCGTCCGGGACGATGAGGGCTGAGTTGAGCTGCACAATTGGGGGAATTCCTGTCACCTTTCCCCTTTTCCCTTGTTACCGGAGCCGGTGGTACCTGATCCGCAGGTAACGCCGGCTCTCTCGTTTCCCTACGCCTGTTTCAAATTCGAACGCTTTTTCAGCGCCGTCAAGGGTATCGACATGCTGAAAAAGCGTTGTTCATGTTTTAAGTGAACAGTACACTCATGCTCCCCCGCACCCATGCTCCCCCGCTCCCCGCGTCCGCATTTCTCCTCTTGTTTCAGACCGTTGGGCGGCCCTGCCTATTTGTTCCCGGGTCTTTGGTCTTTGATCTTTGGACTTTGGCCTGATTCCTTCCTCCTCCCTCCTCCCTTAACCTGGTACGGCCCTTGCGATACCAAGGGTAACCGTGAGCCGAGGAGCCGTCCCGATGAAAAAGACCGTTCTGCAGATGATATTGATCCTGATCCTCCCCGCCCTGTGCCTGGGTAGTGCGGGACCTGGGGCGAACCTGGAGGTTCCCGGTGTCGAGTGGGCCGCCTTTCGCCTGGACCTGGCAAGCCCCTTGACGGCCGATACGCCGGCCCTGCGCCGTCTCGCCCTTCCCCGGGTTGAGGAATCCAGGGCTCCCGGATATTCCTCACCGATCAATGACCCTGAAAACGCTCGGATAGCAGCCGGGTACGGTCCCGACAACATGGTTTCCATGGTGAGCTTCGTGTGGGCCGAACTGACGGGCGGGGTGGACCTGGTGGCCGAGGTCAGGGAGTTCTCCCGGCAGTGGAAGATGAGGGGGAGATCGGTTCAGGCCGCTGCCGGGAAGGAGCCTGATTCGAGGTGTTGGTGGAAGATCGTCGTAGCCTGCCGCGTCGACGACAACCTGGAACTGGCCGCCCGTTTCGACACGCGCGGAAGCCTGTTCAATGAGAAGAACGTGGCGTTCGAACTTTCGGCGGCTGACGTATTTCCCGACGAGGTTGGCATCACGACGGTCTACCGTGATGGAACCATTATGATCGAAGCCGACAAGGTGGCCATGAACGGGACAGCCATGGCGAAGGTGGTGGTACGTTTTTAAAAGTAGTGCAGTAGTGCACTCCATGCACTCCCGCACTTTTGCTCTTGATGCACTCGTTCTATTGCCCCTTCCCCGTTGTCCACAGATATTGGTATAATAGTCCGCAGACCACTGACCTTTTCACTTACCCTCAAACCTGGAACCTGGAATATGGAACCTGGAACTGGAGCGAAGCGACCATGCCCCTGATCGACAAGCAGATTCAACTGTGCGAGGAGAGCAAATGGGACTTTACGGACATCTCGGCCCTGTTTCTTAACTGCACCCTCAAAAGGAGTCCCGAGATGTCCCACACCGAGGGACTCATCCGCATGTCCGCGGAGATCATGGAAAGGAACGGCGTCATCGTCCAGTCCCTGCGTCCGGTGGATCATGACATAGCCACCGGTGTTTACCCGGACATGACGGAGCGCGGGTGGGAGACGGACGAATGGCCCACGATCTACAAGAAGGTCCTGGCCGCCGATATCCTGGTCATTACCTCCCCCATCTGGCTGGGGGAGAAGTCCTCGGTGTGCACCAGGGTCATCGAGCGCCTCTATGCCTCTTCAGGGGACCTCAACGAGGCCGGGCAGTACGCTTACTACGGAAGGGTGGGGGGGTGCCTCATCACAGGCAACGAGGACGGCGCCAAACACTGCGCCATGAACATCCTGTACTCCCTGCAGCACCTGGGCTACGTCATCCCGCCCCAGGCCGACGCGTGCTGGCTGGGTGAGGCCGGTCCCGGCCCCTCCTACCTGGACCCGGGCTCAGGCGGGCCGGAGAATGACTTCACCAACCGCAACACCACCTTCATGACATGGAACCTCCTGCACATGGCCAGGATGATCAAGGACGCCGGCGGGATCCCGGCCCACGGCAACCAGCGGTCCAAGTGGGAGGCCGGGTGCCGCTTCGACAATCCGAATCCGGAATATCGATAAGAAAAGTCGAAAGTGGAAGGGGAAAGGTGATCTTTCCACATTCCCCATTTTGCCCTATCCCTTCCCGCCCAGCATCGCGAACAGCCCCGTTGCCAGGCCGCTGAAGGCGCTCCCCGCGTAAAGGGAGTGCTGAACCGAACTGCCCCCTCCCTTTACACCAAGGATCACCATGTACACGACCGTACCCCCGACAAGGAGAAGAACGGGCACCGGCCGTTCAGCGGGAGTGACGAAGATGACCAGCAGCACAAACTGCGCCGCCAGGAAGGCGAGGATGTAGGGCAGCCCCATGCGGTCCATGACCTGGACCCCGACCCCTCCGCTGCCCAGGGAGGACATGGCCAGACCGAGCATGATGAACGATGCGGCCGCAAGGGTGCCGCCGATGAGACGGTTGATGAACATGGAGACAGTATAACAGGGAGAAGGGGGAAAGGAGAAGGGAAGAGGGAGGAAGAGCCGACGCGGGGACGCGGGGAAGAACAGGCGTGGGAGCGTGGGAGCGTGTGGAGGGAAAAGGGGAAGGAAACCCGCAGGTTGTCACTGCGAGGCGATATTTGTCCGAAGCAGTCTCAGGTTCCTGCACCATTTCCCGGGATCGCTTCGCTTAATGGACAGCTTGCGATGACAACGAGGGGAAATCCGTGAACCCCGATGCAAGATTTTTCCAAACACTAGGAGTCTGTGCCCTCCCTGTTAAAAAACAGGGAGGTTCTCCGACAGACTCCTGGCCACGAGTCACCAGTCACGAAAGTTTTTTTGAATTTTGAATCCAGAGCTTCCTCGGAACTATAAACTGAATTTCCCCCCTTCTTGAAGGGCGAAAGCAGCTATCAGCCATCGGTTCCCTGGCTGCTTTACCTCCTCGTCCCCGTGTTGAAGCCTGTCACGCCAGAGGCGTGATGTCCCCGTGTCCCCGCGTCTGCTCCTCCCTCCTCCCTCCTTCCTGCCCCCGGAAGGGAAGACGCCTTGCCATTTCCCGTCCGCACAGGTAGAATTCCCCGGTGAGTGTTCTGGAGGGCGCTCACACCTTTCCCGCCTCATGCAGACCCGGAACCGATCCCCTGCTTTGCCGTTGAGGTAAGCCATGAAAAGGTCTGCCGGCTACCCATGTATCCTGACGTTCCTGCTTTTGTCGATCCTGCTTGCACCTGCCGTCGGTGCGGATCCCTGCGCCTTTTATGAAGGTGGAACGGAAAGCATCTACATTCCCGAGGACATCGGCAACGACGGCCTCGTTGTCGGAAACGCCCAATCGGTGAAAAGCGGGGGATACTTCGCCTATGCCTGGCGGCCCGGCGAGCCCATCACCATGATCGGTTTTCCCGGACCGGCCGGCTACATCTCCCCCACATGGCATGTGGAGGATGTCAACGATTCCGGGCTGGCTCCGGGAGGGTTTGTACGCTACTGGAACGAGAAACCTGCCGAGCACGGAATGGTGGTTTGGGAGATGAAAAATAAGTGAAGAGTGGATCCTCCTTCGCCAAAGGCTATGGAGGACAAGAAGTGGAAAGTGGAAAGCCGAAGGCCCTGAGTCACGCCAACAGGGTGATCGAAGGGTGGAAGTCGTAGACCCTGAGTCACGCCAACTTGTCACGGTGAAGTTCGAAGAACGAAGACGGACGGCGTGATCGAAGGGTGGAAGGGCCAGGAAAGGCAGGGTTCGGGTCTGAATGTCATTGATAAGTTGGCACTCCCAAGCCAGGGGTGGATATCACACGTTTCATCTCCCCGGTCTTGGGGAGATTCACCTGGATATATTCAGGAAGGACAGTGCCGTGGACGGCTCGACCCTGTGGGAGGGTGTACTTTACCATGAGGAACAGTACGGCCCGCTCTGCGCGGTCCTGCATGTCATGGAGGAATCCTGGGAGGAGCTGGTCCGGCAGCTCGAGGTAGCTCTGCCCGCCCTTTCCGAAGTGGAATAACGGGCTTTTTGATGAGCCTGGCAGCGTGTCGGGAAACCTGCACATCACGCCCATCCTTCGACAAACTCCCACCTTCGTTGAAACTACGGTGGGCAGGCAGGACATAGACTCCTAGCCCGCTTTATTCATGATGCAAATGAGATGTCAGCTAACTGTGTGGCAATTAAAGATGATGGACTTTTTGCGAAGTCATCAACCTTCGATCAAGCCGATGGCGTGATTTCTCCTTTTTTCCGCTCCTCCTATTTTGGACCTTTCCCTTGTGCGCCGGTGCAGACCTCAGCCCACCGTTCAAGGAACCGTATGAGCTCCCAGGGCGGTTGCAGCCAGGCTGACGCCGCTGTCGGCCGCCACTGTTCGCGCACCAGGATCCCAAGCCCCCGGCCTCCGAGTGCCTTAAAGGCGTCTTCGTCGGTCAGGTCGTCGCCGAGATAGGCACACGCGGCGCCGGGCCCTTCCTCGGTGAGTACCGTTTGGACGGCGTCTCCCTTGTCACGGCCCGGTGCGCGCAACTCCAGGCCTCCGTCGAACTCCTTGAGGACCAGCCCTGTTTTACGCGCAAGAGGGGCCAGCTTTTCCTCAATACGGCTGATCAACCGGTCACGGGCATTTTTGTCCAGGCCTCTCCAGTGCAGGGCGCGGCAGCCAGGTTTCTGCTCGCTGTGACGGCCGAGACCGGCTTCGGTGATCAGGCCATCCGCCTCGGCCAGCCCCCGTATCTCTTCCTCGCTCAGGGCAGCCACCTCGTAGCGGCCGTTCGGGAAAAGCCGTTCGAGGCCATGGGACCCCCAGATCTCGGGAAGTTTTTTCAACCCCAGGAGAGGCGGCAGATCCTTTGTCCAACGGCCGCTGATGAGGACCACCCGGCACACGCCGGACTCCAGAATCTTTTCGAGTATCTCCCGGACTCCAGGGTAGGGGGTCGCCTCGCGACGATTCTCCCGGAAGGGGGCCAGGGTGCCGTCGTAGTCGAGGAACAACACCTTGCTCCGGGCGGCTTTGAGGTCTTCCCAGAATTTTTTCCCGGGTGGCGGGAGGGGTCTATGAGACATGGATCTCAAGGTAGGGGTCTTGTTCCTTGCCTTTGAGGAGGCTGACCATCAGAGCGAGGTAGTCTCGGAGATGGCGGGTAAGGAGGAAGTTGTCCCGTACGAACTCCCTGGCCTGGCATCCCATCCGGAGTCGCACGTCGGGGCGGTGCAGAAGGTATCGGATCCTCAGGGCCGCGCCTTCCGGAGAGTTGACCAGGAACCCGGTTTTATGGTCCATGACCTGCAGCCGGATACCGCCGACCTCACCGCCGATGACCGGCTTACCCTTCCACATCCCCTCGGTCACGGTGAGCCCGAACCCCTCCTTTGTCGACTTCTGGATGATGATGTCGGCCCGCCGCTGAAGGGCGTTGATGGTCCGGTGAGCGTCGTTGGGTAGCTGGAGGACGTGGATATCGGGATCTTCCCCGGCGGCCCGGCGCACCTCCTCGAGAACAGCTTCCCCCTCGGGATCATCGCTGGCGCCTCCCCCTGCCAGAACAATCTGCACCGGTGTGAGTTTTCTGACCATCTTGTAGGCCTCGATGACCCCTATGGGGTCCTTGAACCGGTCGTACCTGGATACCTGGAGGAGCAGGGGGATGTCCGGGGCCAGGTTGAAGGGGGAGATCTCCTCCAGTATCTCCCGGGCGGACAGGTCCACGTTTTTTTCGCTCAACGGGTCGATGCTCGGGGGGATCAGATACTGGATGTGGGGCAGCCTCTGGGAAAACCGCTGCATGGAAAAGATGCTCGAATCGTATTGGACCACGTGTTTTCGGAGATATTTCCAGACCGTACGCTGGGGCCTGCTGATATCGATGTGGCACCTCCAGACCCAGCGCCCCTTCCGTTCGGGGATGTGCCCGATGGCCGCGGCGGGCTGCGGGTCGTGGATGAAGACAATGTCGGCCTCGGCAAGGGGCCCGCGCATCCGTTCGGCGAACTCCTGGTTGGTTTTTTCGTATACGTCGAGTAGCTCCCCGGTTATGACCGTCCTCTCACCCTGGAGGGTGTTGTGCATCCACTTGGTGCACTGGTAGAAGGCCGGGCTGCCGGTGATGACCTCCCAGCCGGCTTCGATCCCCAGGTCCCGCAGCAGGGGGATCATCTTGTGAAGGATCTCGGCTACGCCCCCGCCCTCCTTGGTGGAGTTGACGTGGAGGACCCGGACCCCCTCCAGTTCCCGGGCAAGAAGACGAAGCTGCCTGATGACGTCCTTTCCTGCTGTTTCTCCATATCTGTCGAGAAGATTTGACAAACTGTAACCTCCGCGGGATGCGAGGATCGGGTTTAAAGGCCCACGTCGTCAGGCCTGGGGACAGCCCTGCCTTAACAGGTTTTCGAGGCGCTCACGTATCTCCCCGAGTGAGGAGAAGTAGGGGTCGATGGCTGTCAGGCCCGCGCAGAGCTGATGGTAGTCACCTGGGTTCAACTCGAGCCAGGCCGAGAAATCGTCGCGGCCCTTCACAGTCCGCCTGCGGGCTTCGATGAAGTGGTAAAAGATGCTCCCCTCCGACATCCTCTTGATCGCGTCGGGGAGTTCGGAAGGCTCCCTGATCCTGATCCCGGTGTCGAAAACAACCAGCTGGGAGCGGAGGAAGTGGAAGGGCTGGGGTGCCGTGGCGGTGTGGGATGTGAGGTCCTCGTCAAGGCGGTTCTCGATGACGTCGATGATCTCCCCCCGAAGTTCCTCGATGTCGGTGTAGTCCGAGGGGTAAATGACGCTCAGTCGCTCCGCGAGCACCTTGTCCCTCAGTTCCCTGCCCGTCCAGGCGGCGAAATCGTTGCTGTACTCCGGTTCCTCGACAGCCGGCCTGAGCAGTCGCCCCCAGAAGTGGTGCTGGATACTCCAGAGGTGGACGACCCGCAGGCTCTCGATCAGTTCCCGGAGGGTGAAAGCCCGCACCCCTGTGGCGATGAAGACCGGGGCGCAGTCGAACACCTGGAAGCTTTCCTGAAGCTGTTTCTCGGGTGCGTCGGTTTTTATAGCCATCAGACAATCTCTCTCTGAACCCAGGACGTTGTCGCTGGAAGATCTACTCCTTCAGCATGCCGGCGAAATCCTCGCCGCTGACTCCCGGAACATACTCTTCTTTCACCGGCGGAAAGTCGTTGAGGTTCCGGGCGAAGGCAGCCTGCAGGAAGGAGTCGACCCACCGGAAGATATCCCTGCGGCGGACGATCTGGCGCATTTTTTTCATCCGGGTCTGTTTCTCATCGTAGTCCATGGTAAAGGCGTAGTAAAGCGCGTCGGCGATCCCCTCGGAGTCGTGGGGGTTGACCAGCAGCGCACCGCTGTGAAGCTCAGCCGCCGCGCCGGCAAACTCGCTGAGGATGAGGACTCCGTTGTTCTGAAGGCTGCAGGCGCAGTACTCCTTGGCTACCAGGTTCATTCCGTCCTTTAACGGGGTGACCAGGGCGATGTCGGCGAGGTGGTACAGGGCCAGCAGTTCGTTGTGCTCGAGGCTGCGGTAAAGATAACGGATCGGGTCCCACTCCAGGGTCGCGAACTGGCCGTTGATCTCTCCGATGAGCCTGTCGATGCGCGCTTTGAGGATCTGGTAACTGGTCAGGGAGTGGCGGCTCGGGACCAGGACCTGGGTGAAAATGACCTTTTCCCTCAAGTCCGGATAGCGCTCCAGGGTGTTCCGGTACCCCTCGAGCCGTTCCTGGATACCTTTGGTGAAATCCATGCGATCCACGCCGAGGATGACGGTGTGGTTACTGAACTTCTCCTTGAGGGACTGATACCATTCCATGGTCCCTTCGGAGTTTGTGCCCTCGACGAAGTTCCGGTAGTCAATGCTGATAGGGAAGTAGCCCACCCGCACGACACGGTCCTTGAAGGCGACCTGGACCACCGTTCCCCGCCCGGTGACCTTGGTGTTGGGGTATGAGCGCTGAAGGCAGTCGAGGAAATTCTTCCGGTCACGGTAGGTCTGGAACCCAACCAGATCGTACTCCATCAGGGCGTCGAGGATCTCCATCCTCCAGGGGAGTCTGACGAAGATGTCCATGGGGGGAAAGGGAATGTGCAGGAAAAAGCCGATCCGGTAGCCGCGTTCCCGCTCCCGCAAAAACTTGCCGACGTGAAAGAGGTGGTAATCGTGAACCCAGATGTAGTCCTTGTTGGAGGTGTGGTCCAGAATCCGGTCGGCGAACTTGGCGTTGACCCGGATGTAGGAATACCAGAACTCCGGGTCAAAGGTGCAGTGGGAATGCATGTCGTGAAAGAGGGGCCAGATGATCTGGTTGGAGAACCCTTCATAATAGCTGGTGACCTCCTCCGCGTTCATTTCCACGGGGATGAGGTCGTATCCGGTGGTCAGGGAGGCGTCCCCGAGAACCGTGTCTAAATCAACCTGCTCCGAGGTGCCGGGCCACCCGATCCAGAGCCCTCCCCGGTCCCTCAGGACAGGGGCCATAGCGGTCACCAGGCCGCCAGAACCGGGCTCCACCGACCATGCGTCACCCTTTCTGGAAAGGGCGACGGGGAGGCGGTTGGAGATGGCGACGAGTCGAGTATTTTTCGACTGGGTCACGTAAAAAATCCTTTCCTTGGAGCGAAAAGTCCCTGGATTGGACTTTTTGCGACTCTATTAAACGATCAGCGGTGCCTCGGAGCCCAGGACCCCTTTCCCGCTCCCCGGCAACGTTCGTCAGGTTACTATAACATACTTGCCCATAACCCCAAGGAGGGCAAGCTGCCCGAAATCCGCGATTGGTATTGCTCCGTCTCCGGTCGGGGTGCTCAGGCGGCCGGTTCTACTGTTGTGAGAGGCCGGGAGGTTCAAACGAGGGCTCGCCGTCCCTCCTTAAGCCCTCAAGCCCGACCGGAGGCGCCCAATCGCCGGATTTCGGGTAGAGTTCCCCCCTGCCTGCGGCAGGCAGGCTCAGGAACACGTAACCCGCCTCTTTTCAGTCACGCCACCGGCGTGATTACGCCATGGACACGATCCGGATCCTCCGCCGGATCATCTCGAACAAACCATAGTACGCCTGCCGAACCTTCAAACATACCTGACCGTTCCGGGGGTCGTAGACGGAAAGACGGGCTGAAGAGAACGAGTAAAAGAGAACGAGTAAACTTGGATTCGGCCAGGGGAGAAGTTATAATGCCGCGTGGTTTTGGAACCGGGGCATTTCCCCGAAGGTGTCATGTTGTTGGTCCGGGAGATCGATATGCGCAAAACCAGAGGTATGGTGCGGGGAGGGAAGGTGCTTATCCCGGTATTTCTCCTTGTAGTCCTGGTCCTCTCCTCGTGCTCGTTTAAGAAGTTTGCCGTCAACCGGATGGGAGACGCCCTTGCAGGCGGCGGCAGCACCTACGCCAGCGATGACAATCCGGAGCTGATACGGGCGGCCACGCCCTTCAGCCTCAAACTCATGGAGAGCCTGCTGGCAGAGAGCCCCGGGCACCGCGGCCTGCTTCTGGCAGCTGCCAGCGGTTTCACCAGCTACGGCTACGCATTCACCGAACAGGATGCGGACGAAGTTGAGGATGCTGACCTCCTGCGCGCCATGGAGCTGCGCCGGTATGCCCGCCGCCTTTATCTCCGGGCCAGGGATTACGGCCTGCGGGGGCTCGAAACATCCCATGAGGGTATCCGTGACGAACTCTACCGTGAGCCGGAGAGGGCCGTTAAAAAACTTGTAAAGAAGGACGTGCCTCTCATCTACTGGACGGCCGCTTCATGGGGGGCGGCCATTTCCCTCTCCAAGGACGACCCGGACCTGATCGCCGACCTGCCCCAGATGGAAGCTCTCATATACCGTGCCCTGGAGCTGGACGAAGCTTACGACAACGGCGCCATTCATGTCTTTCTGATCGCCCTGGAGTCGGGCAGCCCCGGTAAAGGTCCGGAAGGGCAAAACCTGGTGCGGTCCCATTTCGAGAGGGCCGTTGAGCTCTCCAGGGGGATGATGGCGTCCCCCCTGGTGGCCATGGCGGAAAACGTTTCCGTGGCCACCCAGGACAGGGAGGAGTTCACGGATCTCCTGAACCAGGCGCTGGCCATCGATGCCGACGCCATACCGGAGTGGCGGCTGAGCAACCTGATCATGCAGCGCCGGGCAGCCTGGCTCCTCTCCCGGACAGACGACCTTTTCCTGGAATAGTAGTTCACCGGAACGGAGGTTGAAGAAATAAATGAAGAACGAATCGAAAGGGAGACAGCCGATATTCGGGCTCGTAACGGTCCTGGTGACGGTCCTGGTTTTGGCAGGAGCCGGGCGGGACGGGAAGCTGGGCACCGCCCGGGCCGCGGCGGGAAAACCCCCTGATATCCGTATGGCCACCCTTGCCCCCAAAGGCTCATCTTTTCACCGGAGCCTTCAGATGATGGGCCGGAAGTGGCGGCAGTCCCCCGGGGGAGGAGTAACCCTTACGATCTACACCGACGGGACCATGGGCGGTGAGACGGACGTGATCCGGAGGATGCGTATCGGCCAGCTCCAGGCCGCCATGTTGACCATCGTCGGGCTGTCGGAGATAGACGAATCCATAAACGTCCTCGAATACATGCCGATGATGTTTGAATCCCTCGAGGAGATGGAGCATGTACTGGAGCTGCTGCGCCCGACACTCGAGAAGAAGATGCTGGACAAGGGTTTCGTGACCCTCTTTTGGGGTGATGCCGGCTGGATTAGGTTTTTCACCAACGAACCGGCAAAATATCCAGAAGACCTGAAGAAAATGAAGATCTTCGCATGGGCAGGGGATACCCAGCAGTTCGACCTGATGAAGGCCGCCGGCTATCATCCGGTCCCCCTGGAGACAAGCGACATCCTGACCGGTCTTCAGACCGGCATGATCGATGCCGTTCCGTCAACTCCCCACTACGCCCTGGCTGGTCAGTTCTACCGGCAGGCCAAATACATGCTTAGGGTCAACTGGGCTCCTCTCCTGGGAGCAACTGTCGTTACAAAAAAGGCCTGGGACAGTCTTGACGCGGGCGTCCGGGAACTCCTCCTGGAGGCGGCGGCCGAGGCGGGCAGGGAGATAAAAACCCAGAGCCGGCTGGAGGCGGACGAGTCGGTCGAGGCCATGAAGAAACGAGGCCTCGTGGTTCAGGAAGTCGGCCCGGAAATAGAGGCACGCTGGAGAGCGGCCGCCGAGGATATCTACCCGAAGATCCGCGGGTCAATGGTTCCCGAGGAGATCTTCGACGAGGTGCAGCGGATCATAAGGGAGTCTCGATCATCTGACCGGAAAGAACCCCGATGAGAGATTTGCCGCCGGACAGCCCCGGGGCATCGGAGGAAAGGGGCCTGGCTGGCTTCCCCCGATTCTGGAAACGGGGGGAGAACCTCCTGGTCGGCATCGCCCTTGCGGCCATGGTTCTGATACCCCTGGCCGAGATCGTCCTTCGGGCGGTCTTTAATGTGGGCATCTCGGCTTCCACCTCCCTGGTTCAGCACCTGACCCTGGTGGTGTCCATGCTGGGAGGGGCCATCGCCGCCCGGGAAAACCGTCTCCTCTCCCTTTCGGCGGCAACCGATTATCTCAAGGGTCCTTACCGATCCGCCGCCCGGATCTACAGCGGCGGCTTTGCCCTGGCTGTCACCGCTGTGCTTTGCGCGGCCGGCCTCCGGTTCATCGGATCGGAGCGGCTGGGCGGAAAGATACTGGCCTACGGCATCCCGGTGTGGTTCGTGCAGCTTGTCATCCCCGCGGGTTTTGCCCTGATAGCTTTTCACATCCTCCGCCACGGGGCTGATCGGTGGCCCGGGCGGCTCCTGGTCGCCCTGATCGCCGGGATGATCGTCATGGCGGGCCTTCTGCAGCCCCTCTCCCCGGCCGTGCTTGTCCCCCTTGCCCTGGCCGCTCTCGTTCTGGCCACCGCCCTGGGATCCCCCGTCTTCGTCCTCCTCGGGGGGGCGGCTGTCATCCTCTTCTGGGGGGCGGAGCTGCCCCTCGCCTCCATTCCCCTTGACCAGTATCGCCTGGTCACGAACCCATCCCTTCCGGCCCTCCCTCTCTTCACACTGGCCGGCTATTTTCTGGCGGAAGGGGGCGCACCGCGGAGGCTTATCAGGCTGTTTCAGGTGGGTCTGGGCGGTCTCAGGGGCGGGCCGGCAATCATTACCGCCGTAGTCTGCGCTTTTTTCACCTCGTTCACCGGTGCGTCAGGGGTGACTATCCTGGCCCTGGGTGGGCTTCTCCTGCCGATACTGACAGCGTCCGGCTGCTCCGAGCGATCGGCCCTCGGACTGCTCACCGGTTCCGGGTCCCTGGGTCTCCTCTTCCCTCCCTGCCTCCCCCTGATCCTTTACGCCATCGTCGCGAAAATCTCACTGGAAGAGATCTTTCTGGCCGGAATCCTCCCCGGGGTGCTGCTGGTGGTCATGACCGCCTGGTGGGGTGCCCGGCAATGCCCGAAGGTCGAATCGACCGGGAAGAGGTTCGATCCCGAAGAGGTGGGGCGGGCCCTCTGGGATGCCAAGTGGGAAATGCTCCTGCCGGTGGTCGCCCTCGGGTCGCTTTACAGCGGCCTGGCCACCCCGGTGGAGGCGGCGGCCATGACCGCCCTTTATGCCTTCCTGACGCAGACCCTTTTTCACCGGGATCTGAAGCTGCCTGGTGATATAACCCGGGTGCTGACCGAGTGCGGGCTGCTAATAGGCGGTGTCCTTCTCATCCTGAGCGTTGCCATGGGTTTTACCAACTACCTGGTCGATGCCCAGGTCCCTTCCCGGGTGCTGGATCTGGTAACCGGTACCATCGAGTCTCCCCTGGTGTTCCTGCTCCTTCTGAACGTTTTCCTGATCATCGTAGGCGCTCTGATGGACATCTACTCTGCCATTGTTGTGGTGGTGCCTCTTATCGTCCCACTGGGTGCGGCTTTCGGGATCGATCCGGTCCATCTGGGGATCATTTTCCTTGCCAACCTCGAGCTGGGCTACCTCACTCCTCCGGTGGGGATGAACCTTTTTCTCTCCTCCTACCGGTTCGACAAATCGCTGCAGGAGGTCTACCGGTCGATCCTGCCCATACTTCTCGTCCTTCTGGTCGGGGTGCTCATGATAACCTATTTCCCGCCCCTGACGACCTTCCTCCCCAGACTCTTCCTCCGCTGACCCCACGGTTTCTGAGACCTGCAACGACGAAAAGGATGACAACGTCGACCTCGCAAGCATCCGGGAAGTGAGCCGTGCCCTCAATCCCACCGACTGGGGCGCCATGCTGGAGGACCGGCTGGCCGGGACTTTTCCTGGCTCATTAATGTCCCGGGGAAAGGGAAAAGCGTCGTTTTCCCTTTCCTCACAAATCAATGACTACCATTGCCGGATGATCTGTAATCCAACCCGCGACGCATTCCACCCTTCGGCAAGGCTCAGGGCCTCCGGTTTGCCCCCTCGACAGACTCGGGGCAGGCAGGACAGGCAGGGAACGCGAAGATGGCAAAGGATAACAGGAGCCTGTTGCCGCGGCTGTCATTCCGAGGCCCGTTAAGTACCGCCATTTTCTGGTGCCTCCCGGATGTAGTAAGTGCGCCGGTGCACTTGTTTGCGGCATTCCTTCCTGTCCTTTGGCTATAATGTCCGTAAAGGAGGCCGGCCATGGGAAGGAACAGGGTCAACATACCGCCGCCGCCCGTCGCCTTGGACACCGTTGAGGCGATCAGGAAGGTCTTTACCGAGAAACTGTACAATCACCTGGGGCGGTTCCCCGAAGTGGCCACCGACAACGACAGGTATCTCGCCCTTGCCTTCACGGTCCGGGACAGGCTCCATCGACGCGGCATGGCCACCGGCGAGACCTATTACCGTCAACGCTGCCGCACCGCCTGCTACCTCTCCGCCGAGTACCTCCCCGGCCCCCATCTCGCCCGGAACCTTCTTAACCTCGGTCTGCTGGACGAGGCCCGCCAGGCCATGGCCGACCTGGGTCTTTCCTTCGACGGGATCGCCAAACAGGAGGAGGAACCGGGCCTCGGCAACGGGGGTCTCGGGCGGCTCGCGGCCTGCTTCATGGAGTCCATGGCGACCCTGCAGATCCCTGCCATCGGCTACGGCATCCGGTACGAGTTCGGCATCTTCGACCAGGCCATCCGGGACGGATGGCAGGTGGAACTGACGGACAAGTGGCTGGGCAAGGGAAACCCGTGGGAGATCGCCCGGCCCGAGATCCAGCACGAGGTTCCCATCGAGGGATACACGGAGATGTTCACCGACGGGAACGGGAACCACCGGGTCCGCTGGGTCCCGGCCCATGTCGTCAAGGGGGTCGCTTACGACACCTATATTCCCGGGCACCTGGTCAACACGGCCAACCTCCTGCGCCTGTGGAAGGCCGAGGCAGCGGAATCCTTCGATTTCGAGGCCTTCAACGTGGGGGACTACTGGCGGGCGGTGGAGGACAAGATCGACTCCGAGAACATCACGAAGATCCTGTACCCCAACGACGAACCGATGCGGGGAAAGCGGCTGCGGCTCGAACAACAGTTTTTCTTCGTCTCCTGCTCCCTCCAGGACATGATCCGGATCTTCCTGCAGACCGGCAGTGATCTCGGCGGTTTCTCCGGCAAGTACGCGGTGCAGCTCAACGACACCCACCCGGCCGTGGCCGTGGCCAACCCCGCACTGGCAGCCCTTCTGGACAATGTGCTGGGCCCCGGCTGCGTTTCGGATCTGGCAAGGCTGGAGGGCCTCGAACCCCTTGCCCCGGATCCTTCCTTCCAGGAGGAGTGGAGGGCGGTCAAGAGGGCCGGCAAGGAAGCCCTGGCCGGGGAGATCCTGCGCCGGACGGGGATCGTCGTGGATCCGGACGCCCTCTTCGACGTCCACGTCAAACGGATCCACGAGTACAAACGCCAGCACCTGAACATCCTCCACGTCGTGGCGCTCCACCAGCGGCTTCGCCGGGATCCCGGCGACCAGGCGCCGCCGCGGGTGGTGATCTTTTCGGGGAGGGCGGCCCCCGGATACCGGATGGCCAAGCTCATCATCAAGCTCATCCATTCCGTGGCCGAAAGGGTGAACGCCGATCCGGAAACGAAAGACCGGCTGAAGGTTGTGTTCCTTCCCGATTACAACGTGAAGAACGCCATGCCCATCTTCCCGGCGGCCGACCTCTCCCAGCAGATCTCGACCGCCGGCATGGAGGCTTCCGGAACGGGAAACATGAAGCTGGCGTTAAACGGGGCCCTCACCATCGGCACCCTCGACGGGGCCAACGTGGAGATCAGGGAAGCGGTCCGGCCGGAAAACTTTTTTCTCTTCGGTCTCACCGCCGGGGAGGTCGAGGATCTCAGGGGATCGGGTTACCGGCCCCGGGACCACTATCAGTCGGACCCGATGCTCCGGGAAGCGGTGGACCTTATCGCCTCCGGAGAGTATTCCGCGGGCGACAACGCCCTGTTCCTTCCGCTGACCGGTTCCCTCCTCGAGAACGATCCTTTCCTGGTCCTCGAGGACTTTGCCGACTACATCCGCTGCCAGGCGGACGTGGAACGGGCCTTCAACGACCGGCCCGGCTGGTCCCGGAAGTCCATCCTCAACGTGGCCCGCATCGCTCCCTTTTCCTCGGACAGGGCCATCGCCCAGTACTGCCGGGACATCTGGAAGGTTGAGCCCGAGACGGTGCAGGTGGAGGGGAAGAGCAGGGCGAAGGGGCAGGGTCTAAGAGTCTAGGAGTCTGGAATCTAGCCTGGATTATTCACGAGGTTCTTTTCCGCTCAGGCGGCGTTGCCGAGTCGTTTGCTTGTGCGACATACCAGAATATGCCTCCGCGCTCACTCCCCGGTCGCCTTGCCTGAACGAAAAACTCCACTCGTGACTAAATCCGGGCAACCCCGCTTAATTCATGATGTTTCTCATGCTATTCCCGTTTACCCCTGTTTGCCGGACTGTTAGCGTACATTTCATTTGCATCATGAATAATGCGGGCTAGAACCTTCCCCCACCCCCGAACAACATCCTCTGCTTTCCGATAAATACCGATCGCTGGATCTTACCATGGACATATTCAACGGCACGTCCCACGGCTTCTTCCAGTTCCATGCCGCTTGCGAGGAAGGCTGCCAGCGCCGTTGAAAGGGCGCATCCGGTGCCGCGGGGTGTCTGACCGCCTACCCTGGGGTGGGAAAAGCGGGCCGGTTCATCCCCGCTACGGCTGAAAAGGAGATCCACGCATGGATCCTCCCCGCTGTCCCCGCCCGTAACCAGGATGGCGCCCGCCCCTATGTCGATCAGGGCCATCGCCTGCAATTTCCTTTCATTGGTGCCGGCCCCTGCCGCTTTGGATAGCGCTGCCAGTTCATCCCTGTTGGGTGTGAGAATAGCACCAAGGGGGACAATGCGGTCACATAAGGCGATGCCCGACCGGTTGTCGGCCATCTGTGACCCGGAGGTGGACCGGATAACAGGGTCCACGACAACGGGGATGCCGGCAGCCCCTTCCGACAGGGCCGAGGCGATGGACCAGACGATGCGGGACTCCGGAACGAGGCCGACCTTGACGGCCGCGATACCCGGTTCATCGCTCAATGCCGTCCGGATCGCCAATCCCACGGCATCGGGATCGGCCGGGTCGATACGCATGACTCCGGCGTCACCCTGGACCGTCAGTGCCGTAACAGCGCACCGGGCCGGGAAACCCAGTTCCTGGGCCACCCTCAGGTCCACCTGCATTCCTGCTGCAGAACTGCTGTCTGAAGCTGAGATCAATAAGATAGGTTTCATAACGATGATCTCAGCTTCAGAGAGCGAAGTACGAAGAACGAAGTACGAAGGGAAGTCCTCATTTCCTTCGCGCTTTGCGCTTCGCTCTTCGCACTGTTAGCGAAGCTAACGAGAGAAATGATCCCAACCCTGTTTTCCTTCCCTTTCCACCGGCTCGCCGTCCCTGGTGACCCGGATGCCGGTTACCGGAACGATGCGTCCGATGGAAACCGCATCGAGTTCCTCCCGTTGTACCAGCGCGGCCAGTTTTTCCTCCTTTTCAGGGGGCACGGTGAAAAGGAGGCTGTAGTCCTCCCCCCCCGCCAGGGCCCAGTCAAGGGGATCTTTGCCGTTGGCATCGGCAAGATCCAGGAGTTGTCTGCCCAGGGGCAGCTTTTCAGTCTCGATCTCGGCGCCAACCCGGCTTTTTCTGCAGATATGACCCAGGTCCTGGAGCAGTCCGTCGCTGACGTCGATGGCGCAGGCGGAAAACCCGGTTTCCAGGAGGATCTTCCCCATGCGGACCATTGGTTCCGGGCGGTTGTGCCGCCTGACAAGGAAATCCGAGTCTTCCGGTGTCCCGGCCTTCGTTTCCCCGAGGAGGATGGAAAGGCCACCGGCCGCATCGCCCACAGGGCCGCATAGCCAAAGCCTTTCCCCTGCTTTCGCCATGTCCCGGCGCAGAACCTTTCCGGAGGGTGAAAGGCCCATGACGGTCACGCTGATGACCCAGCCGGAAGGCGACGAGACCGTGTCTCCCCCGGCCAGTGTGATCCCCTTCCCCGCCTCGAGAAATCCGTCCACGAACGCCTCCAAATCGGCCAGCCGGGTGTCGGGGGTGAGGCCCATGGAAAGGAACGACTGGACCGGAGAGGCCCCCATCGCCGCGAGGTCGCTCAGGTTGACAGCAAGGGATTTATATCCCAGGTCACGTGGTGGTGTGGTTTCCCGGCCGAAGTGGACTCCCTCCACCAGCATGTCGGTGGTGGTGACCACCTGGGTACGGGGACCCACGTCCAGGACGGCGGCGTCGTCGCCGATCCCCACGACAACCGGGTAGGACGGAAGGCCTGCCCTCGCCTCGATCATCTCGATGAGTTTGAATTCACCAACGTCCGAAATTTTCATAATGTACTTAGCTCTTAGCTCTATGCAGGGCAGATAACATCAATCCACACCTTCCCTCTATATCTTCTGCCCCTACGATGAATGAGACCAGTGCAACTCCAGTTCCCCCTGCCTCAATGATCTGCCCTGCGTTGGTGTCGTCGATCCCTCCGATGGCGATAAGGGGCAGGTCGGTCGCTGCGGCCAGTTCGGCCAGGCCGGTAAGCCCCAACGGTTCTCCCAGGTCGGTCTTGGTCCCGGTGGGGAAGACTCCGTTGGCGGCGACGTAATCGGCTCCCGCCTTTTCCGCTTTTCTCACTTCTTCGACGGTTGTTACAGAAACGCCGATGATAAACCCGGTCCCGGCGATTTCATGGCAATCGCCGGGGTCCATGTCGTCCTGGCCAAGGTGAACCCCATGGGCTCCTCCGGCGAGGGCCACGTCCAGCCTGTCGTTGACAATGAGGGGTACTGCGCTTTCCCTGCAGATTTTAGCGAGGGAACGAGTCTTTTCGATCATAACACGGGTCGAAGCGTTCTTGTCCCTGTACTGGACCATGGTGACGCCGGCTGCGACGGCCCGCCGTACGACCTCGACCTCCGACCGCCCCAGGGACAACTCCGGGTCGGTCACCAAGTACAGTAATGGATCGAAAGGTGCTTTTGCTTTCATGGTATCCATTAAGAAGTCAGTAGACAGTAGCCAGATCAAGTACGAACTTATCTGATTTCTGACTACTGGGTACAGAGTACTATAGCTCGTTAATGCGGAGGCGCCCCCCCACATCCATTCCCGGGGCATTGTAAAGCGCGTCCAGGATGGCCACCTGGAAGGAGCCGGGCCCGGTGCTCTGGTCGGCGGCCAGTTCGCCGCAGGCGCCGAAGACGGCAAGCCCCAGGGCGCACGACCGGGCGTTCGCCCCTCCGGCGGCGCAGTAGACCGCCACTGCAGTTGTTGAGGAACAACCCGTCCCGGTGACGTTACCCATCATGGGGTGTCCGTTATCGATCCGGTACGCTGTTTCGCCGTCGGTGACGTGGTCCACAGGGCCCGTGACGCAGATGACGGCGCCCGTTTGTCGGGCGAGGGCCTTGAAAGCCTCCAAAGGCGCCTCCCCTGTCTCCATGGAGTCCACCCCCTGGATCCGGGCCTCTTCTCCTGCCAGGATCATGACCTCGGCCATGTTGCCCCTGATGACATCGGGCCGGACCTCTTCCAGGATCTTCAGGCAGGTCTCGGTGCGAAATTTGGTGGCCCCGGCGCCCACGGGGTCCAGGATGATCGGAATTCCCAGCTCTTTGGCCTTTTTCCCGGAACTCAGCATGGCAGTGATCCAATGGGGCGAAAGGGTCCCGGGGTTCAGGACGTGGGCAGAGGCAAAGGCCACCATCTCCTCCACCTCCTCGTTGGCGTGGGCCATGACCGGGGACGCCCCCATAGCCAGGGTCACGTTGGCGGTGACGTTCATGACCACGTAGTTGGTGATGTGGTGGATCATGGGACGCTTTTCGCGGATCATTGCGTCGAGTTTCATGTATTCGGTTTTCCAGTTACTCATGTTACCTCCTCAACAGTGATAGGGTCGCAAAAAGTCCAATCCAGGACTTTTCGCTCCACGGAAAGGGAAAAGCGTGGTTTTCCCTTTCCTCACGGGGACTGCTGATAATCACCAAAGTCTGTGCGAGACTTTGGCTCAACGGGAACCGAAAAGCGTGGTTTTCGGTTCCCTCA
>JARGFV010000037.1 GCA_029210545.1 bacterium | reverse complement strand
TAAGGAAAGGGAAAACGACGCTTTTCCCTTTCCGTGGAGCAAAAAGTCCCGGATTGGACTTTTTGCGACTCTATCAATGTTGATGACTTCTTGCCAGGTCATCAACATCTACCAGTGTATCAGCCCCGGAATCGCAACGGAATCTGATCTTGCGATCCCGAGGTCAGAGGATCTTTTTAAGAGCCCTTTCGTGGGCCTTGACCGTGGCCTCGATATCCTCATCCGAGTGTGCAAGGGACAGGAAGGCAGCTTCGAACTGGGAAGGGGCGAGATAGATGCCCTCGTCCAGCATGGCCCGGAAATAATGGCCGAACCTGGTCGTGTCGGACCTTTTGGCGCCGTTAAAGTCCGTCACGGGCCCGGGTGTGAAGAAGGTGGTGAACATGGAGCCTGCCCGGTTGAAGGCCAGTTCGGCACCAAGGCGCCGGTTCACATCGGCCAGCCCCCCGGCCAGGGCGGCGGCGGCCCTTTCCAGGGCCTCGTAGGTCCCTGGCCTCATAAGGATAGAGAGGGTGGCGATGCCGGCGGCCATGGCAAGGGGGTTCCCGGAAAGGGTCCCTGCCTGGTAGATCGGCCCCTCGGGAGCCACCAGGGACATGTACTCGGCTTTCCCGCCGTAGGCGCCGACCGGGAGGCCGCCGCCGATGACCTTTCCGAGAGCCGTCAGGTCGGGCGTTATCCCGTACCGTTCCTGGGCGCCGCCGAAGGCCACCCTGAAGCCGCTCATAACCTCGTCGAAGATGAGGAGGGCACCCTCTCTTGCGGTTATGTCCCTGAGACCCTGGAGAAACCCTTCAGCCGGGATTATGACCCCCATGTTCCCGGGCACCGGCTCAACGATGATCGCTGCGATCTCTCCCGGGTGCTTCGCGAACAGGGCCGTAACCGATTCGAGATCGTTGTACTCCGCGATGAGGGTGTTCTTTGCATAGTCGGCGGGAACACCGGGGCTGTCGGGAACACCGAGGGTCAGGGCGCCTGAACCCGCCTTGACCAGCAGGCCGTCCGCATGACCGTGGTAGCACCCGTTGAACTTGATGATCCGGTCACGGCCGGTGGCGCCGCGGGCGACCCTGATGGCGCTCATGGCGGCCTCGGTCCCCGAGTTGACCATGCGGACCTTGTCCATGGACCTCACTGCACCGAGGACCAGCCTGGCAAGATCCGTCTCCCTTTCGGTCGGGGCTCCGAAGCTGGTCCCCAGGCGGGCTGCCTCGAAGATGGCCTCCAGGACCTCTTCGTTGGCGTGACCGACGATCATGGGACCCCAGGAACCCACGTAATCGATATACGACCTGCCGTCGGCATCGACGATCATCGAACCTTTGGCGCTGCTGATAAACAAGGGGTCGCCGCCCACCGATTTGAAGGCTCGAACGGGGCTGTTGACGCCGCCCGGTGTGACGCTTTTGGCTGCTTTAAAAAGATCCTGAGACCTGGTCATAAAAGGTGCTCCCTGATTGATGACTACGCAGAAAGTCATCAATGCGCCCCGTGCGGGGCGTCCGGATCAATGACCGTCAGTGTGAGTCATTGATCTGTGAGGAAAGCGGAAATGACACTTTTCGCTTTCCGTGGAGCAAAAAGTCCCGCCTGGACTTTTTGCGACCCTGTTTCAGCCGACGGACAAACAAGATGTCCATCAATACAGCGCACGCCGATGAGGCGGGAGCTGGGGTGGGGGTGGAACCGGGCGGCTTCACTCCGACCGGCGGGGGATCATGCCTTGGCGTGACCGCCTCGCAAAATGGGTCCCAATAGTTCCAAGGGAGACTTTTTGCGAGGTTGTATTTGTTGATTTTCCCTTTAAAATTAAAGAGTTTCCATCTACCATACGGGTGATTGGCTGTCAAGACCCGAAATAGGTTGTCGGTTTTGTCTTGTCAAAACCGATCGCCTGTTTCGGGTGTCGTGGATTACCTCATATGCCCCTTCCCAAAATCGCGGAATATATGATCAATTGTGCTTTTTGGATCCGGGTTGAGAAAACCCGTAGACAAGAGGGATCACTTATTGTATACATTATACAGAATACAATTTCTGTTACTATTTTCACGTTTGGCGTCCCCGACCGGGGCGCAGCTTAAGGGAGGTTTCGTTTTGAGGGAAGATCTCATTGTCGGTTACCTGCCCATCTTTATTTTTCTGCTGGTCGTGGGTGTCATCGGTATCGGGATGCTCGCTGCTTCCCACGTCATGGGCCTGCTCCGCAAGAACACCAACGAGGAGAAAACGTCGACCTATGAATGCGGAATGACGCCCATCAAGGACGCCCGCCGCCGGTTCGACATCCGCTTCTACCTCGTGGCCATGCTGTTCATCATCTTCGACATCGAGGTGGTGTTCCTTTATCCGTGGGCCATCCTGTTCGACAAATTCGACCCGGTGATATTCGGGTTTATCGAAATGATCCTGTTCATGGTGGTTCTGCTGTTCGGATATGCCTATATCTGGAGAAAGGGTGCGTTGGACTGGCGATGAAGAATAAACCGACGAGAGTCTACAAGGGGCCCGGTCCCCAGGAAGCGAACATTCTTCTGACATCGGCCAGCAAGGTCATGAACTGGGCCCAGCGGTCGTCCCTGTGGCCGCTCACCTTCGGCCTTGCCTGCTGTGCCATCGAGATGATCTCCGCGGCGGGCGCCCGGTACGACCTGGCCCGCTTTGGTTGGGAGGTTTTCAGGGCTTCGCCCAGGCAGGCGGATCTCATTATCGTTTCCGGGACGGTCACCAACAAGATGGCCCCGGTGGTGAAAAAGCTCTACGACCAGATGGCCGAGCCCAAGTGGGTCATCGCCATGGGGAGCTGCGCCACCTGCGGAGGAGTTTTCCAGACCTACAGCGTCGTTCCGGGAGTCAACAACATTATCCCGGTGGACGTGTACATCCCGGGGTGCCCGCCCCGCCCCGAGGCCCTGATCCACGGGATCATGACCCTCCAGATGAAGATCGACGGGCAGAGGAACTTCGGGGTCGACCACAGGAAAGTGGAGCCGGGATACCGGGGACCGACCAGGGAGGAAACGGCGTGACGGTTAACTGGAACCGCCAGAACTTTTCCGGTGACGATCCTGAAAAGCACCCGGTCGTCGAAGCTCTTCGCCGGGTTTACGGTCCGGCTGTCCTCGAGATCGGCACCTCCTGCGGCGAGGTCTGGGCGGTTGTGCCGCCGGACCGGGCCATCGAACTGCTGACCTTCCTGAGGGACGATCCGGAGCTTCGTTTCGATTTCCTCTCGGATGTCACGGCTGTTCACTGGCCGGAGCGTGAGGGGTTCGAGTTCGACCTGGTCTATCAACTCTATTCCATCGGTCACCGCATGCGCTTTCGCGTGAAGGTATCCCTGCCCGAAGGCGGCTCGGCCGCCACGGTCTGCAAGGTCTGGCGGGCTGCCGACTGGCTGGAGCGGGAAGTCTACGACATGTTCGGGATCCGGTTCGAAGGTCATCCAGACCAGAGACGGATCCTCAACCCGGACGGCTTCGAGGGGCACCCGTTGCGCAAGGAGTTCCCTGTCGGTGGCCGGGTGCGCTGGTAAAGGGAGGTTAAGGTGGCCAGGCAGGAAATAATGACCATCAACATGGGGCCTCATCACCCCTCCACCCACGGCGTTCTCCGGGTGATCCTCGAGCTGGACGGTGAGGTCGTCGTCAACGCCGTGCCCGATATCGGGTACCTTCACCGCGGCGTGGAAAAACTTTCCGAAGGGAAGAAGTACATCCAGGTCCTTCCCCTCACAGACAGGCTGGATTACCTGGCGTCGGGCTCCAATAACCTTGCCTACATCCTGGCGGTGGAAAAGCTGCTCGGTATCGAGGTCCCCAGACGGGCCCAGTACATCCGCACCTCCATCGCCGAGATCACCAGGATCATGAGCCACCTTCTCTGGCTCGGGACCCATGCCGCCGACATCGGCGCCGTCACCATGCTCATGTACACCCTCAGAGAGCGGGAAGACATCCTGGACCTCATCGAAGAGACGTGCGGGACGAGGATGATGCCCACCTATTTCCGTCCCGGCGGTGTTGTCAGGGATATCCTCCCCGACTTTTCAGACAAGATAAGGGCCTTCGTGAACAAGTTCGACGTGAAGATCAACGAGTACGAGAGGCTGCTTACCAAGAACCGGATCTGGATGCGAAGGACCCAAAAGGTTGGCGTCATCAGCAGGGAGGACGCCGTCAGCCTTGGACTGTCCGGTCCGGGCGCCAGGGCCTCGGGCGTCGACTGGGATATCCGCAGGGACGAGCCATACGAGGTGTACGACGAGCTTCAGTTCGAGGTGCCGGTCCTGTCTGACGGGGACGTTTATTCCCGCTACCTTGTCCGGCTCCGTGAGATGCGTCAGAGCTCCCTGATGCTGAGGCAGCTCATCGAGGGGATCCCGGAGGGGCCGTTCATCGAACGCAGCGCCAGGTACGTATTCCCTGAAAAGAGTCGGGTCTCCAACTCCATGGAGGCGATGGTGCACCATTTCAAACTGGCCATCGACGGGCTTGCCCCTTCCGAGGGGGAGGCGTACAGCACCATCGAAGCCCCCAAGGGCGAGCTGGGTTTTTACATCGTGAGCGACGGGAGCCCCAAGCCGTACCGCCTCCGGATAAGGCCGCCCTCGTTCGTCAACCTTCAGTCCCTTCTCACCATGGCGAAAGGCAACATGCTGGCCGACGTGGTGGCTATCATCGGTAGCCTGGACATCGTGCTGGGCGAGATCGACAGGTAGCGTCCCGACAGCGTTCCGGGACGGCAACCCATTAGCGGAGGTAGCAGTGAACCTCGAAACTGCCGAGAGCACGGTTCAAAGCCCTGAAGTGACTAAGGAACTCGACCTCTCACCGGTCTACGAGATCCTCGACCGGCTGGACGATATCAAGGGGATGGTCATCCCCGTCCTTCAGGGAGTCCAGAAACATTACGGTTACGTCCCCGAGGAGGCGGCCAACGTCGTTGCCGACGAGATGGGGATCTACCGGAGCCAGGTCTACGGTGTCCTGACCTTCTACACCCAGTTCCACCTGAGCCCCAGGGGCCGGCACATCATCCGCGCCTGCGCCGGGACAGCCTGCCACGTCAAGGGCGGCAAACAGGTGATCATGAGGATGGAGAACGAGCTTGGCATCGGCCACGGCGGCACCACGGATGACCTCATCTTTTCCTTCGAGCACGTGGCCTGCATCGGCGCCTGCGGCCTGGCGCCGGTGATCATGATCGACGACGATGCCTTCGGCAACCTTGATCCCAACCAGGCCGAGTCCATTATCAAGAAGTTCCGGCGAAAGGCCCTCGCCCAGATACAGGCAGAGGGCGGGGACGAAGGCGACAGCGGTGATGAAGCCGCCGAGGAGTGAAAGTGCACATGGCTAGCGACGGCGGACAGAGAATTTTCATCGGGATGGGAACCTGCGGGCTGGCCACCGGGGCCGAAGGGGTCCTGGCGGCGGTCAACGAGGGGCTCAGCAGCCTCAAAATGGAGGTGCCCATCATCAGGACGGGGTGCATCGGCATGTGCTCCCAGGAGGTTCTTCTGGACGTCGTCCAGCCGGGGCGCTCCCGGGTCACCTACCGCAAGGTGGAGCCGAAGATGGTGGCGGACATCCTGGAAAAGCATCTCGTGGGCGGTGAGCCCGTCAAGGAATTCACCATAGGCCAGATCATTAGCGACGGAGAGACACCATACGAAGGGATCCCGGCCTACGAGGACCTGCCCGTCTTCGCAAAACAGAAACGGATCGTGCTCAGACGCTGCGGCTTTATCGACCCGGACCTGATCCAGGATTACATAGACGCTGACGGCTACAAGGGCGTGCAGAAAGCCCTCAATACGATGTCCCCCACCATCGTCCGTGAGATCGTGAAAAAATCGGGTCTTCGGGGCAGGGGCGGCGGCGGGTTTCCAACGGGTCTGAAGTGGGAATTCTGCGCCAAGGCCGACGGAGCCCCCAAGTACCTGATCTGCAACGCCGACGAGGGTGACCCGGGTGCGTTCATGGACCGGAGCGTCCTGGAGGGAGACCCCCACGCAGTCCTGGAGGGCATGATCATCGCCGCCTACGCCATCGGCGCCGGCTACGGATACATCTACTGCCGGGCCGAGTATCCCCTCGCCATCAAGCGCCTCAAGACGGCCATCGGGCAGGCAGAGGAGAAAGGGTATCTGGGCGAGAAGATCTTTGGCACCGATTTTTCGTTCAAGCTCAAGATCAAGGAAGGCGCCGGCGCTTTCGTGTGCGGCGAAGAGACGGCCCTCATGGCGTCCATCGAGGGCAGGAGGGGGATGCCCCGGTCCCGCCCGCCTTTCCCTGCCAACCGTGGACTGTGGGAAAAGCCCAGCAATATCAACAACGTGGAGACCTTCGCCTGCGTCCCCCCCATCATCCTCAACGGCGCCGACAGTTACGCCGACATAGGGACGGAAGGCACCAAGGGAACCAAGGTCTTCGCCCTGACCGGAAAGATTAACAACACCGGCCTTATCGAGGTTCCCGCCGGCACCACCCTCAGGGAGATCATCCACGAGATCGGCGGCGGGATCGAGGGGGGCAATCAGTTCAAGGCGGCCCAGCTGGGCGGCCCGTCGGGCGGGTGCCTGCCTGCGAAGCTGGCGGAAACCGCCATCGATTACGATTCCCTCATCAAGGCCGGAGCCATGATGGGTTCCGGCGGTGTCGTGGTCATGGACGAGACCGACTGCATGGTGGACGTGGCGCGGTTTTTCCTGAGCTTCACAGCCGCCGAATCCTGCGGAAAATGCATACCGTGCCGGCTCGGCACCAAGACCATGCTCACCATTTTAGAGCGCATCACAGGCGGGGAAGGGACCGACCAGGACATCCTGGACCTCGAGGACCTGGGGGTACAGATCAAGAGCGCCTCCCTGTGCGGCCTCGGCCAGACCGCTCCCAACCCTGTCCTATCCACCATCCGCTATTTCAAAGACGAATACGAGGCCCACATCAGGGACAAGAAGTGCCCTGCCAAGGTGTGCACGGCGCTCATCACATACCGGATCCTGGAGGATGCCTGCACCGGATGCATGGTCTGCAAGAAGAAGTGCCCGGTAGAAGCCATCTCCGGGGAGAGGAAGGAAGTCCATGTCATTGACCAGGAGCGGTGCACCAACTGCAATACCTGCTACGAGGTGTGCAAGTTCGACGCCGTGGTGAAGGAATAACGGGCTATGAAAGTCAACCTGACCATAGACGGAAAACAGGTGGAGATCCGGTCCGGGGCGACGATGCTCGATGCCGCCAGGGCCATCGGCATCGACATCCCCACTTTCTGCGATCACAAGTACCTGAAGCCCTTCGGGGCGTGCCGGATGTGTGTGGTGGAGGATGCGGGATCGGGGCGCCTTTTCGCATCCTGTGTCACTCCGGTGACCCAGGGGATGGAACTGCTCACCACCACCGAGAAGGTCCTCAAGGCCCGCGAGGCCATCATCGAGCTCCTTCTCATCTACCACCCTCTCGACTGCCCGGTCTGCCCCCAGTCCGGCCGCTGCACCCTTCAGGACCTGGCTTTCGCCCACGGCAAGGAATCGGGACGGTTCGGGTCGGTCAAGGTGGACAAGCAGATCGACGTCCTGTCCCCCCTCGTCGAGATGAACCAGAACCGGTGCGTCCAGTGCGGCCGGTGCGTGCGGATCTGCGATGAGGTGCAGGGAGAGGGGCAGCTGGATTTCGTCGAACGCGGGTTCGGGACGGTTGTGGAGCCGAGCTTCGGACGGGTCATGGATTGCGAGTTCTGCGGCCAGTGCATCCAGACCTGCCCCGTGGGGGCTCTGTACAGCCGTCCTTTCAAGCACACCACCCCATCCTGGGAACTGACCCCGGTGAGAACAACATGCCCCTTCTGCGGGGTCGGCTGCACTCTCAACCTTGAGGTCAGGAAAGACAGGATCTACCACGTCCTTGGTGTCGACGACGAGGGATCCAACAACAGCGGGTTCCTGTGCGCCAAGGGCAGGTTCGGCTACGAGTATGTGGGACGCCCCGAGCGCCTGAAAACTCCCCTTGTCCGAAAGGACGGGGAGCTTGTCGAAGCCACATGGGAAGAGGCGTACCAGGCCATCGTGGACGGGGTGGGCGCCATCGCCTCCGACGGAGGCGGGAAGGCGCTGGGCGGCATCGCCTCGGCACGGTGTACCAACGAGGAGAACTACCTCTTCCAGCAGTTCGTGAGGACGGTCCTGGGTTCCGACAACGTGGACTCGGTGGCCCGGTTCAGCCACATCCCTGCCATGGAGGCTCTGTACAAGGCGTTCGGTATGGCCGCTCCCACCGATTCCCTTGCCGATCTGGATCAGGCCGACCTCATCTTCGCAGTGGACGCCAACGTCACCGAGGACGCGCACATCGTCGGCCTGAAAGTCCTGCGGTGTGTCAGGTACGAGGGCAGCAAGCTCATCGTCGCTAACCCCAGGAAGATAAAACTGGCCCGTTTCGCCGACAGCTACCTCGCCATGAAGCCCGGCACCGCGGTCGGACTGCTCAATGCGATGATCCATGTCATCCTCGCCGAAGGCCTGGAGGACAAGGAGTTCGTGGCCGCCAACGTCACGGGGTTGGAGGAACTAAGGAAGTCCGTCAGGGCGGCTACACCGGAAAATGCCGAGAAGACCACGGGCGTGCCGGCTGACAGCATCAGGGATGCGGCAAAGGCTCTGGCCGCGTCGCCCGCCGTGACCATCCTCCTTTCGCCCATGACCGCCTCCTACACCGGAGAGGACACGGTGGCCGCGGCAGCGAACCTGGCCATGATCACCGGGAACGTGGGCAAGGCCGGATCCGGCATCCTGCCCCTTTCCGAGTACAACAACGTCCAGGGCGTCATGGACATGGGCGCCATGCCCGGGTACCTCCCGGGTCACGTGCCGGTGTCGGGTGAGACCGGGATGACAGTCATGGAGATGGTGGAGGCGGCCCGCGCCGGTACCCTCAAGGGGCTTTTCATCATGGGTGAGAACCCCCTGACTGCTTTTCCGGAGCCCGCCAGGGTGGCCGAGGCCCTGGACAAACTGGAATTCCTGGTCGTCCAGGACATCTTCATGAACGAAGCGGCACGCAAGGCTGACGTGGTCCTGCCCGCCGCCACGGGGCCTGAGAAGGACGGGACCTTCACCAACACGGACAGAAGGGTCCAGCGTGTCAGGAAGGCCCTCGAGGCTCCCGGCAAGGCGAAGGCCGACTGGAAGATCCTTTGCGATCTGTTTGAAGCGTTCGGCAAGCCGGCAGGTTTCGCCCAGGCAATGGACGTGACCAGGGCAATCGCAGGTCAGATCCCCTCCTACGCCGGCATCCTCCCGGAAAGGCTCGAGGCGGACGGCCTTCACTGGCCCTGCCCCGATGCTGGTCACCCGGGCACCCCCTACCTTTACGGGGACGGTTTCGGTGACAGCCGCGCGCAGCTGGTTGTCGTCGAGCAGCGGGAGATCGACTCCCCGCCTGCGGACTATCCTTTTGTCCTGATCTCGGGCACGACCCTGTTCCACTCCGGGACCACGACCAAGTGGGCCAGGGGGCTTAACGGGTTGGCCCCGGAAGCCAGGGTCCGGATCCACCCGGATGACGCGAAAGCGGCGGCGATAAACGATGGTGACCGCATCCGGGTGGCCAGCAGAAAAGGCGAGATCGAGGCTGTGGCCAGCGTCACGAGCGATTCCGGGAAGGGGATCGTTTTCGTCCCGTCCCACTACGCGGATATGCCGGTCAACTCCCTGATGGAGTACGACGCCGTCAAGGAGAAGACCATTACTTTTGTTACCGTTTCCCGCCCCGGCGGCGGGGATCAAGGATAGACCCGGCGGTACAGGGGGTATTGAGATGAAATGTTCACATTGCAATATCGAGGTTCCCGGCGACAGCCTTTTCTGTTCCCAGTGCGGGCACCGCCTGGTGGGAAGTGCGGAGGAGATGGCAGTCCTTTCCCCCGCCGAGAAGGCCGACCACTATCTGGCCGACGGGATCAACCTTTACCACAGGGGTGAGTTCGACAAGGCCATCGCCATGTGGGACAAGGCTCTCGAAGAGCTGCCCGGTTTCGGCAAGGCACACTATTACAAGGGGCTCGCTTTCCACGACAAGGGCGAGACCAGCGCCGCCATCGAGGAGTTCAAACAGGCCGAGGCGGTCAACCCCGAGCTGGCCTCGATCCACTACCGCCTGGGTCTTTCCTGTTACGCTCTGGGCAGGCTGGAAGAATCGGAAAAATATTTCCGCAAGGTCGAATCCATCATCCCCAATACCCCGCAGATCCACTACCGGCTAGGACTCCTGCACCAGAACAACGCCAAGCTCAAGGAAGCGGCTGAAGAACTGCGCAAGGCCATCGAGCTGAACCCCAAGTTCGCGCGGGCCATGTACGCACTGGGGATCATCTACTACCAGAAGGGGCAGCTCAAGGATGCTCTCGAGACGCTCAACAAGGTGGTGGATATCTCCCCCGCCTACGTCATGGCCTACTACTGGAAGGGGATCGTCCAGTACCACAAGGGCAACCTTGCCGACGCCGTTGAGTCCTTCAGGCAGACACTGGAACTTTCGCCCAACTTCACCCTTGCCCACTACCACGCGGGCACCACCCTGGCCAGGAAGGGCAAACACCAGGAGGCGATCCACCACTTCCTCAAGGTACGGGAACTCGAGCCGAAAAACTCCTCGGCCCCCTTCCGCCTCGGCGAGAGCTATGTGCAGCTCAACATGCTCGACAAGGCTGAAGAGGCGTTCAAAACGGCGATGGAACTGGATCCGGACAACGCCCAGGCCTACTTCCTGCTCGAGAGGGTCGGGGAGCTCAAACGGTCCGGGGCCATGGACTTCTGACAAGGATATCACGATGGAGAACGCCTTTATCTTCATTCTCATCATCCTCCTCAAGATCGTGGGGATCATCACGGTGGCCCTCGGCGGCGTGACGGTGATGAACTGGGTGGAGCGCAAGGTCTGCGGTCACATCCAGCACCGCCACGGCCCCCTTTACGTCGGGCCGATCGGGCTGTTTCAGCCCATCGCCGATGGACTGAAGCTGTTCCTCAAGGAGGATATCGTTCCCAGGGACGCGGACAAGGTCCTTTTCCTGTTGTGCCCGCTCATGGCGTTCGTCCCTGCACTGCTGACCTTCGCCGTCATCCCGGTGGGTCCCCATCTCCAGGTCTCCGACATCAACATCGGGCTCGTCTATATCCTCTCGGTTTCCTCCCTCGGTGTGTTCGGTATCGTCATGGCAGGGTGGGCCTCCAACAACAAATACGCCCTTCTCGGCGGACTCAGGTCCTCGGCCCAGATGATCAGCTACGAGATCACCCTGGGGCTCTCGGTCATCGGGGTCCTCATGTATTCGGGCTCCCTCTCCATGACCAAGATCGTCCTGGCCCAGCAGGGTCTGTGGCTCGGCTTTATCCCCAAATGGTTCATTATCCCCCAGTTCCTGGGGTTCATCCTGTTCCTTGTGTCGGCCTTTGCGGAGACCAACCGCCTGCCCTTCGACCTCCCCGAGGCCGAGACCGAGCTGGTGGCGGGGTATTTCGTCGAGTACGGCAGCCTGAGGTGGGCCATGTTCATGATGGCCGAATATGTGGCCATGATCTCAGCCTCCTGCGTCATGGTGACCCTGTTCTTCGGCGGTTGGCTGCCATGGCCCGTCATCGGTCCGCTGGTGGAAGGGATCCTGCCTGCCGGTATCGTGCTGTACGCCATGCCGGTGATCTGGTTCCTGTCCAAGGTCGCGGTGTTCATGTTCTTCTTCGTCTGGGTCCGCTGGACCTTCCCCAGGCTGCGCTACGACCAACTCATGACCCTGGGGTGGAAGGTCCTCCTGCCCCTGGCCATCTTCAACGTTTTCATCTCGGGTATTCTGAGATGGGCCCATATCACCTGAAAAAGGGGAGTACGCTGTGGGTTTGATGACAAACATATTTCAAACCGACCTGATCAAGGGGCTTACCCTGACCCTCCGGTATTTTTTCTCCAGGCCGGTGACCCTCCGGTACCCTGAGGTCTACTATGACCTCCCGGAAAGGTTCAGGGGCTCCCAGGTCCTCAAGCGGCACGAGGACGGCCGGGAGCGGTGCGTCGGGTGCTGCCTTTGCGCGGCGATCTGTCCGTCGGACGCCATCTTCATCGAAACCTCCGAGGGGGAGGACCACGGGAAGGTGGTGGACAGCTACGAGATCGACATGGGCCTTTGCATCTACTGCGGCTACTGCCAGGATGTCTGCCCCGTGGACGCCGTATTCATGGGTGAAGATTACGAACTGACGTTGACCGACCCCGGGCAACTCCGGATCTGCCGGGAAAAAATGCTCACCAAGGGGGACGACCCCCGATACGATCGCCTGTAGGAGCACGAGAATGGGTCTTCATGCGTTTATGTTCTTTTACTTTGCCGTGGTGGCGGTTGTGACCGCCCTGCTGGCGATCTCCCGACGGAGCCCGGTGCACTCGGTGCTTCTTTTGATGCCCTGTTTCTTCCACGTGGCCGGCATCTTCGTGCTCCTTAACGCGGAGTTCCTGGCAGCCATCCAGATCCTGGTTCCCGCGGGAGCCCTCATGGTTCTGTACCTGTTCGTGGTGTTCCTGTTCAACCTGTGGAAGGTCAAGGGGCGCAGGATCGCCCACAGGCAATCGCTCCTGGCCGGGATGGTGGTGTTGGTCATGGCGATCCTGATGATCCTGCTGGCCGTTGGGAGCCTGTTCCCCGGACCGTTCCCGGAGTTCGCCCTGGAGATGAACCCGGACAACACCCTGGCTGTGGGCGGCTCCCTTTACACGACCTTCCTTTTCCCCTTTGAACTGGCCTCCATTGTCCTTCTGGTGGTCATGTTCGGCGCCATGGTCCTGGCAAAGAGGGAGGATGTGGAATGATCACCCTGACCCACTACCTCGTGCTCGCCGTACTCCTGTTCGTCATCGGGGCGACCGGCTTCCTCATGAGAAGGAACATCATCATCATCCTCCTGTCGGTGGAACTGATGCTCAACGCGGTGAACATCAACCTGGTGGCCTTCTCCTATTTCCTGAAGAACCCGGCCGGGCAGGTGTTCGTCTTCTTCGTCATGACCATCGCCGCCGCTGAGGCTACCCTGGGGCTGGCCATCGTGGTGGCCCTTTACAGGAACCTCGAAACCGTCTTCGTTGACGAGATCAACCAGTTGAAGGGCTAGGAGAACTTACGATGACTGACGCTGTAGTCCTGGTCCCCCTGTTTCCACTCCTGGCCGTCCTTGTCAACCTGGCCTTCGGCCGGAAGATGTCCGAAAGCAGCGTGGGCGTCATGGCCAGCGGAGCAGTCGGGGCATCATTCCTCGCTTCCGTCCTTTCGGTATTCGGGCTGGCAGGCATGGAGGCTGCGCACAGGACCACCGAGGTGGTCCTCTACCGGTGGATCGGTTCAGGCACCTTCTCCGCGGACATCGGGTTCCTTCTGGACCCCCTGTCATCGGTCATGATCCTGGTCGTCACCGGAGTCGGCTTTCTGATCCACGTCTATTCCATCGGGTACATGCACCACGACGGAGGTTTCAGGAGGTACTTCCTCTACCTGAACCTGTTCGTGTTCGCCATGCTGCTCCTCGTCCTCGGCAACAGCTACCTGCTGCTTTTCGTGGGATGGGAGGGCGTGGGTCTGTGTTCCTACCTGCTCATCGGGTTCTGGTACCATAAGGACAGCGCGGCCAACGCCGGCAAAAAGGCGTTCATCACCAACCGGATTGGCGACTTCGGTTTCATGCTGGGGATGCTGCTGATCGTCCTGAACTTTGGGACCCTGTCCTTTACCAGGGTGTTTGCCGCGGCCCCGCACCAGTTCCACACCGGTCAACCCATGGTTGTTCTCATCGCCCTGCTCCTCTTTATCGGCGCCTGCGGAAAATCGGCGCAGCTGCCGCTCCACGTGTGGCTGCCCGACGCCATGGAAGGTCCCACGCCGGTGTCGGCCCTCATCCACGCGGCCACCATGGTCACGGCCGGTGTCTACATGGTCTGCCGCAGCCACGTTCTTTATGATCTCGCCCCGGCGGCCCTCATGGTCGTGGCCGTCGTCGGGTGCCTGACAGCCCTCTTTGCCGGGACCATTGCCCTGGTTCAAAACGACATCAAGAGGGTGCTGGCCTACTCGACCGTCAGCCAGCTGGGCTACATGTTCCTTGCGGCCGGAGTGGGGGCATACACCGCGGCCATCTTCCACCTCATGACCCACGCCTTTTTCAAGGCCCTCCTCTTTCTCGGAGCGGGAAGCGTGATCCACGCCCTGTCCGACGAACAGGATATCCGCAAGATGGGCGGCCTCAGAAAGATCATGCCCAGGACCTACAGGACCTTCCTCATCGCCTCCCTCGCCATCGCGGGCATCCCGCCCCTCGCCGGGTTCATGTCCAAGGACGAGATCCTTTACAGCACCTTCAACTTCAGCCATGCCGGAGGAGCGAGGTTCCTTCTCTGGATCCTGGGTATCACCACTGCGTTCATGACCGCCTTTTACATGTTCCGCCTGGTCTACAAGACGTTCCACGGCGAGTCCCGCATGGATCCGGAGGTGGAGGCCCATGCCCACGAGTCGCCGCCGGTCATCACCGTGCCCCTCATGATCCTGGCGTTCCTTGCCGCGGTGGGCGGTTTCCTGGGGATCCCCGTTTTCCTCAAAGCCAACGTGATGCACAACTGGCTCGGGCCGTTCTTTACGGCAGCCGCCCGGCACGGGGCTGAAGCGTCCCATTCCGTTCACAGCCTCGCGGCCGAGCTGGGGCTCATGGTGATCTCGGTCATGGTGGCCCTGGGCGGCATCATCCTCGCTTACGTAATGATCCTGAAGCGTCCGGCGGTCACCGAGGAGGTGCACGAGGACTTCAAATTCCTCTACGACCTGTTCTTCAACAAGTGGTGGGTGGACGAAGTCTACGACAGGATGGTGATAAGGCCCCTGCACTGGCTCGGCCGGATCTTCTGGACCATTTTCGACGGCAAGGGGATCGACGGGACCCTGCACGGGATCGCCGGCGGGGCACAGGTTTCGGGACGGTTCCTGGCCAGGCTCCAGACCGGATTTGTCCAGAACTACGCGCTTACCATGGCCGCCGGGCTGGTCCTTGTCCTGATATGGGCCTTCTTCTAGGAGTCTGTCGGAGAACCTCATCCAAACTCCTAGCTATTGGGAATCGGGAACAACCAAACAGGAAGAACCTAAATGAGTGAACTGAATTTTCCCATACTATCTCTGATCACCTACATCCCGGCACTCGGCGCTATCCTGATGGCCCTGCTGGTGCCGGGCCGAAACGCCGGCGCCATCCGGAAGGTGGCCCTCGGGATCGCCCTGGCGGACTTCGCCGCGTCCCTGTTCCTGCTCCCCCTTTTCAAACTGGGTGTGCCGGGCTTCCAGCTCATGGAGCGGATCGACTGGATCGACGGCCTGGGCATCCAGTATCTCATGGGGGTGGACGGGATAAGCCTCCTGCTGGTCCTCCTCACGACCCTCCTCGGTGTCCTGGTGGTGCTGTCCTCCTTTACCGCCATCACCGACAGGGTCAAGGAGTACATGGTCTGTCTGCTGATCCTCCAGACCGGCATGCTGGGGGTCTTTTTCTCCCTGGACATCGTCCTTTTCTACGTGTTCTGGGAAGTGATGCTCATCCCAATGGTTCTGCTCATCGGTGTCTGGGGGGGCAAGAGAAGGATCTACGCGGCGGTCAAGTTCTTCCTCTACACCCTTGTGGGCAGCCTGTTCATGCTCATCGGTTTTCTCGCCATCTATTTCACCAACGCGGCCGCAACAGGCATTTACACCTTCGATCTTGTAAAATTGCTTGACGGCTCATTGCCCGAGGGGATCCAGTTCTGGGCTTTCTGGGCGCTGTTTCTGGGTTTCGCCATCAAGGTTCCCCTCTTCCCGTTCCACACATGGCTTCCTGACGCCCACGTCGAGGCTCCCACGGCCGGATCCGTCATCCTGGCCGGCGTCCTTCTCAAGATGGGGACCTACGGCTTCGTCCGGTTCTCCCTGCCCCTGCTCCCCGACGCCTCGGTCAAAGCGATCCCCGTCATCGGAGTCCTCGCCGTTGTGGGCATCATCTACGGAGCTCTGGTGGCCTGGGTCCAGCCGGATGTCAAGAAACTGGTCGCCTACAGCTCCGTGAGCCACCTCGGGTTCGTCATGCTGGGCCTTTTCACAATGACGTTCCAGGGGATCCAGGGGGGCGTTCTCCAGATGATCAACCACGGTCTTTCCACCGGGGCGTTGTTCCTCCTGGTAGGAGTCCTTTACGAGCGCCGCCACACCAGGATGCTGGACGATTTCGGAGGCCTGACGGCGAAAATGCCGGTTTTCGCGGTGTTCCTCGGCATCGCCACCTTCTCATCCATCGGCCTTCCGGGCCTGAACGGGTTCATCGGGGAGTTTTTGATCCTCCTGGGCGTCTTCAAGGCCGGCATGTACGTGTTCGGTGCTCTGGCTGCCACCGGCGTCATCCTGGGAGCGGTCTACATGCTTCACATGTACCAGAAGGTCATGTTCGGTGAGATCACGCACGAGGAGAACAGGAATATCAAGGACATGAATTTCCGGGAGATCCTGGTCCTGGCGCCCATTATCGTCCTTATCTTCTGGATCGGCCTTTATCCCCAGCCGTTCCTGAGGGTCATGGAACCCGCTGTGGACGACCTGGTGACCCGGCTCAACGTGGGCTCAGTGGAAAGCGACAGGTCGCACACCGTACTTGAGCTGATTACATCAGGCACTGAGGGCGAGATCGCCACGCTGACTGTCGCGCCCCGGACGTCCCACGGAACTGACGAGTAAGGGAGAGGTCCCATGCTGAGCATCCTATTCCCCGATTTCAGGGTCATTGCACCGGAGCTGATCCTCACCCTGACCGCCTTCACGGTCATCTTGTGGGATCTGATCATCCGGACGAAACGCCACCTGGATTCGGTCATCATCGCCACTGTCGGCTCGCTGGCGGCACTGCTCGTGGCCTGGCTGTCGCGGCACCTGAACGTGTCCACTTTCGGCGACGCCGTCATCCTCGACCCCTTCGCCACCTTTTTCAAGATCACCTTCCTGCTGGGGCTCATCCTGTGCATCGCCCTGTCTCTCCGGTACATGAAAGCGGGAGGGTCCAAAGACCACTCCGAGTACTACGCCCTGCTTTGCCTGGCCACGGTGGGGATGATGGTCATGGCCATCGGACACGAACTCATCACGATCTTCCTGGGGCTCGAGCTCCTTTCCATGTCCCTTTATATCCTGGCCGGGTTCTTCCGCAAGGATTCCCTGAGCAACGAGGCCTCCATCAAGTACTTCATGCTTGGATCTTTCGCCACCTGCATCCTCCTGTTCGGGATGTCCTACGTTTACGGTGTCAGCGGGTCGACCCACCTCAAGGTCATCGGCGCGACCCTGGCCGCTCACCCCGAGACCCTGGGCGACAAGGCGCTCATGGTCGGACTGCTCATGGTGCTGGTCGGCTTCGGGTTCAAGATCTCAGTGGTGCCGTTCCACCAGTGGACCCCTGACGTTTACCAGGGCGCTCCCACCCCGGTGACGGCGTTCATGTCGGCCGGCCCCAAGGCGGCAGGTCTTGCCGCGCTCATCCGGATCCTCATGGAGGCCATGCCCCGGATGGCGCATGAGTGGGAGCTGGTCGTTTCCATCCTTGCTGTCCTGACCATGACGCTGGGCAACCTGGCCGCCCTGGCCCAGACCAACATGAAACGGATGCTCGCCTACTCCTCCATCGCCCACGTGGGCTATATCCTCATCGGTCTGGTGGCTTCGGTGGGCGGCAGCGGCGACCGGGCGATCTCCGGTGTCATGTTCTACCTCCTCGCCTACACCTTCATGAACATCGGTGCTTTCGGCATCCTCGTTTTCCTCGGAAGGGAGGGGATGCCCAACGATGACCTGGACGATTTCGCCGGGCTGGCGAGGCGATCTCCCGGTGCCGCACTGGCCATGCTCATCTTCCTGTTCTCTCTGGCCGGTATCCCGCCGACAGCGGGGTTTGCCGCCAAGCTGTCCATCTTCTACGCGGCTTTCCAGGGCGGCTATTACGTCCTGGTCATCCTCGGTATCCTCAACAGCGCAGTGGCCGCCTACTATTACCTGCGGGTCGTGATGATCATGTACATGAGGGAACCGGAACGCGAACTGCCTGCCGCCGCAACTTCGCCCCTCCTCTGGGCAGGGATCGCCCTGGCTCTTTTGGGTACGATCCTGCTGGGTGTGCTCCCGGGCGATGTCCTGGAAGCGGCGCGGGTGTCGGCTGCCATACTTCTTTGACACCCTCGGAAAAAGTCTCTTCGAGGCATTTTGCGAGGCGGGGAACGGCTTTTTTTCCAGTCACTGTCACAGACCAAGACCCTGTACTTGAGACTGTGACCGGGACGCGCTTTCCCCAACACGGCTCCCGCCTGGCCGGCGCGAGGTGGTCGATGGACATGCTGCATGTCCATCAACGTGACACCCTGGGTCCTCCCCCCTTCGACACCTTTTTCAACAAGCGCAAGACCGGCTCACGACGGTGAGCCACGCCCGCGGAGTGGTTGATCCGCCTCAGAACCCTGGGAAACGGTGCTGAAAAGCCGGTTTCCCATCCGGGTACTCACTTCCCGATGCCTGTCCTTGATATGGGGCCTGAGGGAGGATAGACTTTTCAGTAATCAGTAATCAGTAATCAGTAATCAGTAATCGGTAGTCAGTAGTCAGGGAGGGACTGTGCGAATAACAACAATTATCGTTTATTCTTGCCTAACCGCGCTGCTGCCAGCTGGTGCGGCCTCAGCCTCTTACACTGTGGATATCGGAGTGGCCCGGGATCTCATTTCCGAGGGGCAGTACGGCAAGGCGGTGTCCCTCCTGGAAGAGACGGTGGGACAAAGCCCGGAAGGTTCGGAAGGGTTCTACCTCCTCGGAGTAGCCCGTCTCTGGACGGGGGATTGCGATGCCGCCTTTGAAAAATTCCGAAGGGCTCTCGAACCGGACGTGATCCTCCATGCCGGCCTGGAGGATCACACAGGTCGATGGGGCAGCCCCGGAAAGGTGACCCTCACAACCCGCGGGACGTGGACCGGGGTTGACTGGTCGCGGAAGGACGACCTGGTTCGTTCCCGCTGAATGAACACCCTTGCATACCACAGTTACCTTTTGCCGGTGGTGCACCCCGGTCCTGAAGTTGTCCGCCTTCAACCATGAGCCCCCTGCAGCCGAAATCCCGGGGAACCCTGCTCATGGTCACCGCGGTCTTCGTTTTGAGCCCCGACGCCCTCCTCATCTCCCTCGTGGGTTCAGACCCCTGGGTCCTGATCTTCTGGCGAGGACTTCTCACGGCGAGCACCCTGACGGTGGCCATGATATGCGCCCGCGGCGGCCGGGCTTTCGGGGAGGCCATGAAGCTCGGCGCGGCGGGGATCGTGACCGGGCTCTTTTTCGGCATGAGCACCATCTCCTTCGTCCTTTCGGTGCGCATGACGTCAGCCGCCAACACCCTTGTCATCATCGCCGCCATGCCCCTGTTCTCAGCCATCCTCACACGGGTTTTCACCGGTGAGAAGGTTCCGGGGAGGACCTGGGCCGCTGTGGCGGCGGGGTTTGCCGGTATCGCCGTGGTCTTTTCCGGGAGCGTCACAAAAGGAAACCCTGCCGGTGATCTTCTCGCCCTGCTGACGGCCCTGCTCATGGCGTCCAATTTCGTTATCATCCGGCGCAACAGCCACCTGAACATGATCCCCGCGGTGATCCTCAGCGGTGTGCTCACAAGCCTGGTGACCGCCTTCATCTCGGACCCACTCTCCCCTGGTACGGGCGATATCCTCATGCTGGTCGTCATGGGGTCGGTCGTTCTCCCTATCCCCCTTGCTCTCATGACAGTGGCGCCCAAGCTCATCCCAGCAGCGGAGGTGGGTCTCATCATGCTCCTGGAGACGTTCCTGGGACCGTTCTGGGTGTGGCTGGCTTTGGGGGAGAAACCACCCGGAGAGACCCTGCTGGGAGGAGGGATACTGATCGCAACGCTGGCATTGCACGCGGTGGCGGGACTGAGAAAAACAGATATGGGAGTATCGGAGTATGGGGGTGTGGGGGAAAAGCAGACGCAGGGACGCGGAGACACGGAGGAAAACCGATGCAGGAATGCGGTGACACGGAGAAGAACAGACACGAAAACGCAGTGAAACAGAACAAAGCGGTGTCATCCGGGATCCATTTCCAGGATGAACCAGTATTTTTAGTACTTAGGGAAACCCCCCGGCTTTGCCGGGGGTACATGACTTTTACACCCATACACCCGTACCTCGACACTTCCATACGCGTTAATCAGATGAAATCTGATCAACGCTCTTCCTCGGTTCCGCGAACACCCGCTTGACCTGCGGGAACCCGTCCTTGATGGCTGTCCGAAGGCGCTCGAGGGTCCGCTCAACATCGCCTGCCGGAACGGTGTCCGTAAAATCAAGGCTGATATTGACCAGGATGAAGTCCGGCCCCATGTGCAGGGTCAGGACTTCGTTGACCGCCTCCACCTGGGGGTAGGCGCCCGCCAGGATCCTTATCCCGTGGACGATCTCCGGGTTGGCGCTCTCCCCTATGAGAAGCCCCTTGGTCTCGTAAGCGAGCCAGATGGCCGTGCCGCCGAGGATGAGACCGATGACGATGGAAGCCGCCCCGTCGTAAACCGGGTTGCCGGTGACCTGTCCCAGGAAGACTCCCATGAAGGCGGCCATGAGACCCAGGATGGCGGCGGAGTCCTCGAACAGAACCACGAAGAGGGAGGGGTTCTTGCCGCGGCTGACCGCCTCCAAATACCCCCACCTGCCCTTGACCCGTGAAAATTCCCTGAGCGCGAAGATCCAGGCCGCTCCCTCGAAGAGCAAGGCAAGCCCCAGGACGATGTAGTTGACGGCGGGGTTTTCCACCGGTGCCGGGTGGCGGATGTGGTGGACCCCCTCGTAAAGGGAAACGCCCGAACCCACGGCAAAGATGAGGATGGCCACCACGAAGCTCCAGAAGTAGACCTCCTTGCCGTGTCCGAAGGGGAACTTGTCGTCCGGTGGCTTCTGGCTCCTGGACAGTCCGTGGAGAAGCAGGACCTGGTTGCCGGTGTCCACCAGGGAATGGATCCCTTCCGACAGCATGGCCGAACTGCCTGTAACGACGGACGCGATGAACTTGGTGATAGCGATGAGGGCGTTTCCGGTGAGAGCGGCCCAGATGACCATTCTGGATGATGAGGACATGTTCTTACCCCGTTACCGCCGCAAGGCGGTTCCACGCTGGCAAAACGCGCCTGTCTGTGTTTAAATAGCCGCCCGCGTTGGATGTCATGTCAGGATCCTGACGGGCCACTGGCCTGTGAATACCCTACTTTCGATCCAGGCACAACCAGGAAGGAGAATATCATGCAGGTGGCAAAGGACAGCGTCGTGTCCATTCACTACACTCTGAAAGACGATTCAGGCCAGGTGCTCGACAGTTCCGATGGCCGCGGCCCTCTCGATTATATCCAGGGTGCCAGCCAGATCATCCAGGGACTGGAGAAAGCCCTGGAGGGAAAAAAAGCAGGTGACGAGCTTTCCGTTGTCATCGAACCGGAGGACGGATACGGTGCGAGGGACGAATCGATGGTCTACGAGGTGCCCCCCTCCGAGTTCGAAGCCATGGAAGATATCCAGGTCGGAATGCAGTTCAGGGTCGGCACGGACCAGGGTGCCATGATCATGACCGTGGCCGGCGTCGAGGAAGACATGATAACCCTGGACGGCAACCATCCCCTGGCCGATGTGCGCCTGTCCTTCGATGTTTCGGTAGTCAGTGTCCGCGAGGCCACCGCCGAAGAGATTGCCGCGGCCAATCACGAGCACGGGGCTGGATGCGGCTGTTAAAGGCCTGACGGCCAGAGCGAAGCGCAAAGGGCTAAGCGCGAAGAGAAAGCGTTAACCTTGATAGATTCGCAAAAAGTCCAATCCGGGACTTTTCGCTCCACGGAAAGGGAAAAGCGTCGTTTTCCCTTTCCTTA
>JARGFV010000036.1:21312-22059 GCA_029210545.1 bacterium | reverse complement strand
TGTGAGGAAAGGGAAAACGACGCTTTTCCCTTTCCGTTGAGCAAAAAGTCCCGGATTGGACTTTTTGCGACCCTGTCTAAGTTGATGACTTCGCAAAAAGTCATCAATTCTGAGCTTTATCCTCGATCAAACTATGGAGCCTGCGTGGGGTTCTCTGGCAGGCTCCTGGATTACTGGACGAACGTCGCCCTGATCGTCTTGTCTGCCAAGGTAACGTTAATGGGGCTTTTCAGGTCGAACTTCGTGTCAAGGAACAGGTAGCCCTGGAACACGAACCCGTCCCCCTCCCCGCAAGCCTGACAGAAGTACTTTTTCATAAGGCAAAGGACCGGCCGGATAGTGATGCGGCCCTGGGCAAACTCGAAAGGCCGGTAGAAGACGTACTTGTCCGCGCACTGGATCTGCCACATGAGGACATGGCCCTCCTCACCGATGGCTTCCAGGATCTCCGATTCTGCCTGAGGATCATAAGTGAAGGAGATGGAGACGTTCCTGTCCCCTGAAGGTTTATTGATGATGTAGGCGATGTCCCCGGCAGCGGGAACACAGAGGAAAACCACCAGAATGGCTGACAGGACCAACGGTAAAAAGCGACATGTTACCCTGGACATTCCGCGCACCCCCTTGGTTCTGTCATCAACGCGCCCCGGGTGGGGCACCCAGATCAATGAAAGGTCCCGCCAGGACCGTTCGCGACCCTTCCACAGCAGCCGCGCCTGGGAAGGGCGCCCGGATCGATGACCGGAA
>JARGFV010000036.1:0-21213 GCA_029210545.1 bacterium | reverse complement strand
CGTAAGGAAACCGAAAACCACGCTTTTCGGTTTCCGTTGAGCGAAAGGTCCCGCCAGGACCGTTCGCGACCCTTCCACAGCAGCCGCGCCTGGGAAGGGCGCCCGGATCGATGACCGGAAAGCATGTCAGCGATCCGTAAGGAAACCGAAAACCACGCTTTTCGGTTTCCGTTGAGCGAAAGGTCCCGCCAGGACCGTTCGCGACCCTTCCAATAGCCCCTATCTGAAGAGGGGCAGGTTCAGGATCCACTCGATCTCGAACAGTTCCCCCACTGTACCCAGCCCGAGCAAAAAGACGTAAAGGACCAGCATCCCCAGGAGGAGGTTCTCCTTGTTCCTGCCGAGCCAGCTGCTCTGCGGAACCCTTTTGGCAGGCGGTGGTTCTTCACGCCGGGCCTTCCCACCGACCTTTTCCGCAAGGGGCGGTGATGAGGGAGCCACCGCAGTGCTGTCGTCGAATTCCGGCTCACCGGGAGCGTCATGGAAAGACGCAATGACCTGTCCAGCCGGCTCAGCAACAGTGTCTTCCTTTTCAAAAACCGACCCGCCGGGCTGCAGAAGCTGCTCCTGGGTCTTCTTTCTCTTCTTTATTTCCCGTTTTCTTCTGGACATAAGGGTTTCCTGTCATGAAACTCGTGTTGTGCTGAGAACTATGTGCTACGTGCCAGGTAAAGCAAAATCAGTTCTTAGATCTCAGTGCCTGGTACTTTGCACTTGGTACTCAGGACTTGGTACTTGGTACTTGGTCTCATCAGGTCGCCGAGACCTGATGAGACAAATATATCACCTGCCGGCCTTCTGTTCCAGCTTCAAAAGGGCCTTACGGCCGGCCGCCGTGCCCTCCTTGTCCACGTAACTCCTTACGGCCGGGATAACTGACAAGTCACCCAGTTCCCCGATGATCAGGACTGCCCGATCCTTGAGCTCCAGGGACTGCAGAGGTGAGATGAGAACCTCCATGAGGGTGCCCAGGGCGGGCTCCCCGATGAGAAATATGGCTTTACGGGCCTCCGCTTCGAGGGAGGGGACGGTCAACTTGCCCACAAGGAGAGGCACCGCCGTCTCGTCGCCAAGCAGTCCAAAATGCCTGATGGCCTCCACCGGATCCTTGCCGAACTCAAGCTTTTCGGCCCAGAGTTCAAACTCGTCGATCAGGGGTATGAACTCGTCGGCCAGCCTGCTCCTGGGGTAGGCAGCGAGAAAATCCTCGTAAGCGTAGATCCTGGCCATCTCCCGGGCTCTCAGGTAACCTCTCACTTCGGCCATCCCTGAAAGGAGCGATGAACCGGGGAACCGCTGGAGAAATTGGAGAAACGCCTCTTCGGTGCCCCCTTCCCTGGCCTGTTCGAGGGTCAACAGTTCTTCCTTACGGCGGGCCTCGGGCCCGAAACGGCTGGTGGGATACTGACGCTGGAACTCCCTGAAAGCGTCGATGCTGCCGATCATCTCCACGCGCCGGAACCGTACCTCGTCAAGGGCGTCAAACACCTCTTTCCGGAAGCGGCTTGCCGGATACTTGGTTAAAAACTCCTCCATGTGGGGCTCTCCCCCCAGTTTCATGGCCTGATCGTAATCGAACTCCTCCATGGTCCTGATCAGCATACCTGATCTGACCAGGGTAAGCCTGTCCGCGGGGATCGGATCCGTGTAGGAGGAATCGGAGAACACGTCGGAGATTGTGATGACCGCGATGAGCCTGCCCCCCTCCCCGAGAACGGCGTACTGTTCACCCAGGTTGACACCATCCCTCCATCCCGCGGCGATGACCACCCGTGAGTTCAGGCTGTTGACGCGATCGACCACCCACTCGGCCGCGGCAGCGGAGGGGAAAGACAGGGCCACAAGGAGCAGAAGGACGGCGGTTGGACCGCTTCTGGTCCTTTCCTCCCCATCTCCGGAGCCTTTCGGGCTGAAACGCATGGAAATGAGCGGCTGTGCGGCGAGCCCCAGGGAAACGCAGACAGGGAAGGTCCACCTTCCCCCGATGGCCCAGTAGCAAAGGGAACCGCCCACAGCCGACGTAAGCAGGATCGCGAAGAACTTCTCGAAGAACAGGAAAGCGACGCCGCCGACCATCCCGGCCAGGAGATCCATCGAGCCGACCGTTTCAGGTGACAGAAAAACCGGCGGCGGGCCGCCAGCACCAAGGAAAGATCCCACGGCCAAAGACAGCATGACTCCTGTTCCAAAACCGCCGACGAAAGCCAGGACCTTGCGGAACTTTCTGGCAAGGAGCATCCCGGAAAAAAACAGCAGGATCATGAGCAGGAGGTTGGCGGTACCCGGATGATCCCGAAGGCCGGGCAGGCTGACGACCCGGTGGTGCAGGCCGGCCCACACCGCCAGGCCGGCGGCGCCGCCCAGGACGGAGTAAAAGTGCCTGTAAGCGGCCACCCCGAATGCCAGGAAAAAGGCGCCCGTCATGAGCACCAGCAGTTTCACGGGATCCAATCAGACCTCCGGATCGACAACGAACAGGAAACCGAGCTGCAGATGCCTCACGTCCGGTTTCCTCATGTCTACACTCGCAAAATCGGAGAGTGTCCGCACATTGTCCAGCTCCTCGATGGAATCGATGGACATCCTGGAGTGGACCAGATAGCGCCGTCCATCGACCGGGTCCGAGAACACCTCCGGTTGACGATACGTCCTGAGCCCCGTCACTTTCATACGGTAGCGGACCTCGCCGTCACCGTTACCCGTATACAGGTAGATGCGGAAGAACCCTTTCCTGTCGATCTGCCGCATCAGTCTTTTCTCGACCCAGAGGATATTGTCGTAACTCCACCCCATTTCCTGGGGGCCGTGCTCCCTGAGGTAACGCCGGCGGGTGAGAATCCCCTCGGTAGACGCGGTTTCGATGAGGGCCATGAAGGCCGCCATCTCAGACATGGGTGATCCTGGGCGCCCAGAGGGACATCTGGGCGTCATGGGAGCGGGGGAAAGCCACCGGATAATCCCCGGAAAAACACGCTTCGCAGAAACCGGCGCTGTCAGCCGGGATGTCGGGACGGATCGCCTTGCGAAGCCCCTCCAGGCTCAGGTAGCCCAGTGAGTCGGCTGTGATGTATTTCCTGATCTCTTCCACGGAATGGCTCGAGGCGATGAGTTCCTGGTGGGTGGGGGTATCGATGCCGTAGTAACAGGGGTTCATGGTGGGGGGAGAACTGATCCTCAGGTGTACCTCGGTGGCCCCCGCGTCACGGACCATCTTGACGATCTTGCGGCTCGTGGTCCCCCTGACGATGGAGTCATCGATGAGGACCACGCGCTTGCCCTTGATCGCCGCACGACAGGGGTTCAGCTTGAGTTTTACGCCGAAGTGCCTGATTGACTGGCTTGGTTCGATGAAGGTGCGGCCGATATAATGGTTGCGGATGAGCCCCCACTCACTTGGTATCCCCATCCCCTCGGAGAACCCGACGGCGGCCGGAACCCCCGAATCGGGCACCGCCACCACTACATCGGCGTTCACCGGAGCCTCCCTGGCCAGTTGAAGCCCCAGATTCTTGCGCGCCATGTACACGCTGATCCCGTCGATGATGCTGTCGGGCCTCGCGAAATAGATGAATTCGAAGATGCAGGGAGACCCTTTCATCTTCGGGAACGGGAAATAGGAGTTGACCCCGTCCCTGTCAACCATGACGATCTCACCGGGGCTTATATCCCGCACGAAGTCGGCCTCGATAAGGTCAAGCCCGCATGTTTCCGACGTGAAGATCGTGGCGTCACCCAGGCGCCCCATGGAAAGGGGCCTGAACCCCCTCGGATCCCTTACGGCGATGACTTTCGTCTCCGTCAGGATAAGGAGGGAATAGGCCCCCCTCAGCTGGTTGAGAGCTTCCACGAGACGGTCCAGGATATGCCCGCCCCTGGACCTTGCCATGAGGTGGATGATGACCTCCGTATCGGAGGACGACTGGAAAATTGCGCCGGCCTCCTCAAGATCCTGTTTGACCTCATGCGCGTTGACAAGGTTCCCGTTATGGGCGATGGCAAGGCTGCCCCGTGCGTAAGTCACTGCGATGGGCTGGATATTCTCCGCGAGGCTGTCACCGGTGGTGGAGTAGCGGTTATGGCCGATAGCCATGTTGCCGGGGAGGTTTTCCAGGACCTGGGGTGTGAAGATGTCGTTGACGAGCCCTATCTGCCCGTGACGGTAGATCCTCGTTCCATCGGTGGTGGCAATGCCGGCGCTCTCCTGGCCGCGGTGCTGAAGGGCGTGCAGCCCCAGGTAGGTCAGGTTGGCGGCTTCAGAATTCCCGTAAATGCCGAACACACCGCACTCTTCGCGAAATTTATCAAAGGGCTCCATCAGCACCTCGCAAAAACACCCCAAGTGAAAAAGAATTTGATCTCAGATCTCACATCTCAAATCTCAAAAAGGTCGTCGCTCGTTGAGCTGTGTTTTGAGTTTTGGATTTTGCGTGCTCGCTTCGCTCAGGTTCCAGTTTCGCTACACAAAAGCAATAACGCAGATGGCCGCCGATAGCGCCACCTTCCAGGCGCTGTCGCAGAGGGCCGCAGTTAAAACTGAAACATGGAACTGGTATTAGTTCATGATCTGACTGCGTAACCCTGCGGGTCATGCGGCCTACCAGCGGGCCGCCTCTGCGTAACTCTGCGTTACAGCTTATAGCTGATATGTGAATCAGGCCATCACAGCGCCTGATTCACATATTCGTACGCGTTCCGGAAAAAGGCAACCCCGCCCCCCTCATCGGGAAGCTCTTCACGGGTCCACCGCGGGTGGTTGACCCGGTGGAGGTAAGCCTCTGGGTGCGGCATGAGCCCGAAAAGAAGGCCGGACGGGGAACAGACTCCCGCAATCGCCTCCACGGAACCGTTGGGGTTGAGGGGGTACTCCATGGTCCTCTTGCCGGTCTTCGGATCCATGTATCGCACCGCCAGGAGCGCCTTATCCCTCATCCGGTCCAGGACGGTCTCGTCGGCCACGACGAACTTGCCCTCACCGTGACGGACAGGCAGGGGAACCGCCTGAAGTCCCCTGGTGAAAATGCAGGGGGAGCTGTCATCCACCAGGAGCGTCACCCATCGGTCCTCGAACCGCCCCGAATCGTTGAAGGTCAGGGAAGCTTCCTGTTCCCATCGAGCGGACAAACCCGGGAGCAGCCCCATCTTGACCATAAGCTGGAAACCGTTGCAGACACCGAGGATCGGTTTCCCCGCCTCGATAAACCGTTCGATCTGGTCGGCTACCTTTTCCGTCCCCCCCTCCACCGCGGAATACTTCATCCGGTTGGCCTGTACCTTGGCCGACCCGAGGTCATCCCCGTCCAGGAAACCGCCGGTGAGGTTGAGGAAATGATAACCGTCCAGGGTCACCTGTCCGGAAAGGATCCGGGAGATGTGGACGATATCGGCTTCGAAACCTCCCAGTCGGCACGCCTCGGCGGCCTCCCGCTCGCAGTTGGTCCCGTTGCCGGTGATGACGATGGCCTTTGGTTTTGTGCTCATTACGCACTCCATTAATTCAGACGCGGGGAGGGGGCGACGCGGCGAAAAGTACTTTCCCCGTGTCTCCGTGTCCTCGTGTCGCCGTGTCTCGTTGGCGGCCGCCGGCCGTCTAAAGATCTTTCAGCGGTTTCTGCCACGCTCCCTTGAGGGTATCGAGGTGCATGGAGATGATCTTTCGTCCGCCAAGGTTGATGGCGAGCCTGTCCCTGGCAGTCGTCACACCGATCCTGGCGAAGCTGGTTCCCTCCATGATCGACTCGAACGCCGGCGCGTTCCCGGGGGTGACTTCAACCAGGAGCCGGCTGGCCGTTTCGGAGAACAGGATCGCCTCAAGGGTGAGATCTCCGCGGACCGGGACGGAACCGAGGTCGATGTCGAGCCCCGTCTCTCCCGAGAAAGCCATTTCCGCCAGGGCCACCGCAAGTCCCCCGTCAGAGCAATCGTGACAGCTTCTCAAAAGTCCCTGCTCGATGGCCCGGTGAACGCTCCTGTACCTCCGAACCGCCTCGTCGAAGGACACCCTTGGCACCTTGTTGCCCACATACCCCAGGTGAGCGTAGTACTCGGACCCTCCCATCTCGTCTGCAGTTCCTCCGAGAATGTAGATCACGTTCCCGGGCCCCTTGAGGTCCATGGTCACCGCTTTCCGTACATCGTCGATCCGTCCGATGACCGACACGAGGAGGGTCGGGGGGATGGAGATCTTTAAATCGCCCATGATGTAATCGTTCTTCATACTGTCCTTGCCGGATATCAGGGGGATTCCGTAGGCGGTGACCGCATCGTACAGACCCCGGTTGGCCCGGACAAGCTGGGCAAGCTTGTAGGTTCCGTCCGGCGTTTTTTCCGACTGGACAGGATCGCACCAGCAGAAATTATCCAGGGCCGCCGCCCATCCCGGATCACCGCCCACAGCCACGTAGTTCCTCATCGCCTCGTCCACCGCATTGGCGGCCATGTGGTAGGTATCGATGTCGCTGTAACGCGGGATTATCCCGTTGGAGACGACAATACCCTCAAAGGAGTCCAGGATCGGGCGAACCACCGCGGCGTCGGACGGCCCGTCATCGGCCGCGCCGGTGAACGGCTTGACGACGCTGCCGCCCTGGACCTCGTGGTCATAGCGCCTGACGATGGACTCCTTGGAACAGATATTCAGGCGGCTTAACAGCGCCAGCAGTAAATGGCCGGGTTCCCCCTTTTTTTCATTAACCGGCTCAGTCCTCACAGGGGGAATCCATTTCGCGTCCAGGACCATCTGGGGCACTCCGTCGTGGAGAAACTCCATGGACAGGTACCCCACCGTCCGGCCCTCGTATTTCAGGTGGAAGTAGCCCGTGTCGGTGAACTCGCCAAGATCGGTGGATTCGACCCCCATCCTCTGTGAAAGCTCCATGAACCGGTCGAGGTTCTCGGGTGGCACCGCCACGGTCATTCGCTCCTGGGCCTCGGAAATGAGGATCTCCCAGGGGTCGAGCCCGGGATATTTGAGGGGAGCCAGGTCGAGCTCCAGCATGGCCCCGCCGGTGTCCTCGGCCATTTCCCCCACCGAGGACGACAGGCCGCCGGCGCCGTTGTCGGTGATGCTGTTGTAAAGTCCCTCATCCCGGGCCTTGAGCAGAAAATCGGTCATCCGTTTCTGTGTGATCGGGTCGCCGATCTGCACAGCGGTTACCGGAGAGCCCTCGTGGAGCTCCTCCGACGAGAAGGTCGCCCCGTGGATACCGTCCTTGCCGATCCTCCCTCCCACCATGACGACCCTGTCTCCGGGAAGGGCCTTCTTTTTGTGGGAGGGCCGGCCTGTAACGGTCACAGGCATGATACCGGCCGTACCGCAGTAGACGAGGGGCTTGCCCAGGAACCGTTCGTCGAAGACCACGGCGCCGTTGACCGTGGGGATCCCGCTTTTGTTGCCCCCATGCTCGACGCCTTCCACGACCCCTTCGTAAATCCTGCGGGGATGAAGGATGCGTGGAGGGAGCGGCTCGGAGTGAAAGGGAGAGGCGAAACAGAACACGTCGGTATTGAAAAGCAGGTTCGCTCCCAGGCCCGTACCGAAGGGGTCCCTGTTCACTCCGACGATGCCGGTGAGAGCCCCGCCGTAGGGATCGAGGGCCGACGGCGAGTTGTGGGTCTCCACCTTGAAGACCAGGTTATACCTGTCGTTGAAACGGATGACCCCCGCGTTGTCCTTGAAGACCGACAGGCATATGTCGTCCGCACCCTTCTGTTCCCTGATCCTGGCAGTGGCCCCGACGATACAGGTCGCGAAAAGGGAGTCCACCGTCTCAACGTTCCCCTCCTCATCCTCGTACCTGATGAGGGCGTTGAAGATCTTGTGCTTGCAGTGCTCCGACCAGGTCTGGGCGAGCGACTCCAGCTCCACGTCAGTGGGCATGGGATCCAGCCCGACCTGCTGACGGACCTTGCGGACCCCGGGGTCGCCGTAGTGAGCCTGGATCGCCTTCATCTCCTCGAGGGAGAGGGCAAGCAGCCCTTTGCGGCTGATCCTCATGAGTTCTTCATCGTCGCCCGACAGGTCCGCTACACAGACACGTCCCCCGCCGACGATATTGACCCTGGGCACTTCGGCCGGCAGGCCGGCGCCGCGGTCGAACCGGGCAGAGGATACGACCTGCCACCTGTGGATCAGCTCGTTGGCCAGCACCCCGGAGGCAAGACGGCGAGCCGCGTCATCGTCGAGGCCACCCTTGATCCGGTACTGGAACGATGTGTAGACCCCTTCTTCCGCTGAAAGAGAACGGCCCAGGATCTGGGATACGGCTTCGCCGGCGCTTCGCCCGACGTTATCGGTCACACCGGGTTTAAAACCCACCTCGATGAGAAGGTCAAAATCTCCGGCCAGGGGCTGCCCGATGGAATACTCCTGGATCACCGGATCGGAAAGCGGTCCCGAAGCCGCCTCATCGAGCTGCTCCGGGGTAAGGCCGACATCCACGGTATACACCGCCACGGTCCGCACCGAATCCAGAGTCAGCCCGGCCAGTTCCCCGGCCTCCCGGACGATCCGTTCCCCACGGGGATCCCTGACCCCGTCCCTGTACCCTACCTCGATCCTGACAGCCACGCTCGCTCCTCCAGTCAATTACCTCGCTGAGCTCAGGTTCCGTGTTCCGTGTTCCAGGTTCCGATCCTCAACCCTCAATTTTCAATTTTCGGTTCATCCGACGAACTCCAGCTAGGAGTCTGCGTGAGGTTTTCCGACAGACTCCTAGCCGAACACCCGTTCGAAGATGATCCCGGTCCGTTTCAGGAGCCCGGCAGGATCGAAAACAGCGTCCAGTTCCCCGCTGCCGAGCCTGGAGGAAACCTCCTCGTCTTCCCTGACCAGGTCGGAAAACGCGCGGCCCGAATCGAGGGCCTGGTGGGCGTTCCTCTGGACCACGGCGTACCCCTCCTCCCTTGTCATCCCCGAATCGACCAGGGCGAGAAGCAGCGTCTGTGAGAAGGTGGTACCCCCGGAAAGGTCCATATTGGACCGCATACGGTCCGCGTTCACCACCAGTCCTTCCATCATTCCCGCGAACCGGTGCAGCATGAAATCGATGACCATGGTCGCGTCGGGGAAGATCACCCTTTCCACCGAAGAGTGGCTGATGTCCCTCTCGTGCCACAGCGGGATGTTCTCCAGGGCCGACAGGTGATAACCCCGGATGAGCCTCGCCAGGCCCGTGAGGTTTTCAGAAAGGATGGGGTTCTTCTTGTGGGGCATGGCCGAAGAGCCTTTCTGCCCCCTGGTGAACGGCTCGGAGACCTCTCCCAGCTCGGTCCTCTGGAGGTGTCGGATCTCCACGGCGAACTTCTCAATGGAAGAAGCGGCCAGAGCCAGGGCGCCCATGTACTCGGCATGGCGGTCCCGCTGGATCACCTGCGAAGCGACTTTGGCAGGGACAAGCCCCAGCCTCTCGCAGACGTGCGCCTCCACCTCAGGCGGGATATTGGAGTAGGTACCCACCGCGCCTGACAGTTTCCCCACCGCAACCTGTTCCCTGCCCCTTTTGACCCTCTCCATGGCACGCCCCAACTCCTCGTACCAGATAGCCATCTTCAGACCGAAGGTGGTCGGCTCGGCGTGCATGCCGTGGGAGCGTCCCATCATCACCGTGTCTTTATGCGCCAACCCCTGCCTGCGCACCGCCTGGCGTGCCCTTTCGAACCCTTCCAGGATCAGATCGGCTGCCTGCGCCAGCTGAACGGCGAAAGAGGTATCCAGCACGTCGGAGCTTGTCATCCCCATGTGGATGAACCGGGATTCAGGACCCACCTTTTCCGCTACAGAGGTAAGGAACGCAATGACATCGTGTTTGACCTCGAGCTCGATCTCATCGATGCGGGCAACGTCGAAAGCGGCTTTCCCGATGATGCACTCAAGGGCCGCGTCGGGGATCCTGCCGAGCCGGCTCCACGCCTCACACGCGGCGATCTCCACATCGAGCCAGATTCGGAACCGGTTCTCCGGTTCCCATATGGCCGCCATTTCAGGTCTTGTGTAACGGGGGATCATACTAATCCTCCTTGGTTAATTCAAAATCCAGAACGATTAAAAGCCAGCTTACCACAGTGCGGCCACCTGAAGGCCGCTCCACAGTGAATGCCTTTCAGGGTTTGATGGCATACGCCTGAGCTCTACCCCCGATTCCCAGCTTTTCTCTGTGTTCTCCCGCCTTCGCGTAAAGCCACGGTGGACAAGCTGCCTGCCAGCCATAGCTCATGCCAGTGAGCGACGGCTGGTGATCTGTGTGGTGAAATCCTTGCTCTGGTGCTGCAAAGCTATCATGCGTTGCAGCTTTTGAACCTTGAGATTGCCACGTCGCTCTCGCCCCTGGCGTAGTCACCCCCATCCCGGTCTTCCCCCCTCAAGGGGGAAGAAGAACAAGGAAAGTAGCTACTTTATGCTCTCAATGACGGCGCACTGGACGTTGGACTGGCCCCTCTGCACCCTGCACTTCGCACCCTGCACTCCGATCATGGTTCCAGAACGATGATCGGCGTCGGTTCCGCCTGGCGGCCCACGGTAAGCCGGGTCCCGTTTCCGTAACCGGCTACCGTCTCGGCTGCCGCGAGCGCCCGATCGGGACAGTTATTCACCTCGCTCAAGTGGCCCAGGATAACGTGCTGCAGGTCCGTGTGGATGAGTTCGCTTAGAAACCTCGCGGAATGGTCGTTGGACAGGTGCCCCAGACGGCCCTGGATCCTCTGTTTGAGGAACCACGGGTAAGGCCCATCCAGCAACATCCGCTCTTCGTAGTTGAACTCGAGGAGGAGCATATCACATCCGGTGAGCCGTTCCCGGACAAGGGCGTTCACGCTGCCCAGGTCCGTTGCGACTCCCATCCGGATCCCGTACCCCTGGACCACGTACCCGACCGGGTCGGCCGCGTCATGGGGTAGCGGAAAAGGTACCACTGAAAAACCGGCGGCGTCAAAAGGGATACCTGGAGTGATGGGAATTTCTCTGATACCGGGGGGAAGGTGGGCCGCCGCCAGGGTGTCGCGGGTAGCGTAGACAGGTATCCCGAGGCGTTTTGCCAGTACCCTGACACCACGCAGATGGTCCGAGTGATCGTGGGTTACCAGGATCGCCCTGAGACGGCCCGGATCAACACCCACGATCTCCATGCGCCGGACGAGTTCCCTGGCGCTCAAACCCGCATCGACAGCCAGAGCCCCTTCAGGACCGTCGATGAGCAGGGAGTTGCCCTTGCTCCCGCTCGCCAGAGAGGATACGCGAATCAACTTTACAGATCTCCTTTATCAGTAAGTTTATTCGCGAGCGCGAAGATCGAAGATCGAAGCGCGAAGGAAGACTTTCTCTTCGGACATCGCACTTTGCGCTTCGCTCCGGGACGGACTGTGCTTTGCGCCCTAGCAGCGTGTCGGAAAACCGTGACACGCTGCGTAAAAGTTTGTCGGAAAAACGCTTATAATATTTTTTCTTCATATCAACCGATGATAAAGTAGTCGGTGAAGATGGTAAGTCACTGTTAACACAATGTATTATATAAAATACTGGACCAAGATCACATCTTCCGACAAACTCTATCCAGGAGTCTGTGCTCTGCCTGTCTAACCAGACAGGCAGGTTCTCCGACAGACTCCTAGCCCGCATAATTCATGATGCTTATAGTGCCATTCCCATTTATCTTTAATTGCCACACAGTTAGCGGACATCTCATTTGCATCATGAATAATGCGGGCTAGGACGTCCCTGTACTCCCGAACCCGCCGTCTCCCCGGCCGGTCGGGGGAAGCTGATCGACGGTGCGGACATCGGCGTGCACCGCCGGCACGATCACCATCTGGGCCACCCTCATTCCGCGCCGGATGATGAACGGTTCCGTTCCCATGTTGAGAAGAATGACCTTCACTTCCCCCCTGTAATCGGGATCGATGGTCCCGGGCGCGTTGGGAACGATAATGCCGTTGTTGACCGCCAACCCGCTTCTGGGACGCACCTGGGCTTCGTACCCGGGAGGCACCGCCATCTCGAAACCGGCTGGAACGAGACCCCTCTGACCCGGTTCCAGGAGCATGTCCTGATCGACCGCGGCCGCAAGATCCATACCCACGGCCATTTCGGTGGCGTATGCCGGGAGATCGAGGCCCCGCCCGTGAGGAAGGACCTTGATGAGGATTTCGGGACCTTTCCGGCTGTTATCCCATGAGGTCACGGACCTCTTCCTCACTCACCGGGCCGATGACCGTAAGGGCCGTGGACTCTTCGACGAACAGCTCGGATGCCAACTGGCGGACCTGCTCGGAGGTCACGCTGTCGATCCCCTCGGCGATCTCCTCCGGGGAGACCTGCCGGCCGAAATAGATCTCGTTCTTGGCGAGTTGATTCATGCGGTTACCGGTGCTTTCAAGTCCCAGGAGAAGGTTTCCCTTGAGCTGCTGCCTGGCTATGGTCAGTTCTTCTTCGGGCGGCCTTTCAGCCGCGAGGTTTTCCGTCTCTTCGCGGATGATCTCCAGAGCTTTGGAGAACCCCTCCCGGGAAGTACCGCAGTAGATGGTGTGCAGCCCGGCATCCTGGTAAGTGGAGTGGTAGCTGTACACGGAATAGGCCAGGCCTTGTTCTTCGCGTATCTTCTGGAACAGCCTCGAACTCATCCCACCGCCCAGCAGGGTGTTGAGCAGGTACATGGCATAACGCTTTTCATGGGTAGCGGGCAGCCCGTTGTAGCCCACGCAGAAATGGATCTGCTCCACCGGCTTTTCGAGAACACAGATACCCGGCGTGGGCCGGGGGGCCGATCGGAGTACCGGGGAGGTACCGGGCTCGAGTTCTCCGAAGATGCTCCCGATCCGATCGATCAGATCGTTTGAATCCACCGCCCCCGAGGCGGTGATGAGCATCTGTTCGGGACGGTAATGGGATCGGTGAAAATCCAGTACGTTTCCACTTCCAATGGCCAGCAGGGAGTCCCGGGTACCCAGGACGGGCCACCCGATGCCCTGGCCGGCCCAGAACTCGCGGCAGTGGAGGTCGTGCACGAGGTCATCGGGCGTATCCTCCACCATGGATATCTCCTGGAGGATCACGTCCTTTTCCTTAACGAGGTCGTCGCCGGCGAACAGGGAATTGAGGGTGATGTCCGACAGGACGTCCAGGGCCTGCGTCAGGCTTTCACCCAGCACCCTGGCGTAAAAACAGGTGAACTCCTTGCTCGTGAACGCGTTGAGAGAACCGCCCAGGGAATCGATCTCCAGGGCGATCTGCTTTGCGGTCCTGCGGGAAGTCCCCTTGAATACAAGGTGTTCGATGAAATGGCTGATGCCGGACTGGATCTCGGTCTCGTCTCTGGAACCGATGAGGACCCAGACACCTACGCTGACAGAGGAAAACTCCTTCAGGGGCTCGACGAGGACAGTGAGCCCGTTGGGAAGGTTTTCCCTGACAACGCCGGCGCCTGATCTGGCACTCATCGACGGGAGGAGGTGGTCACCTGGGATCCGGTTTGCCGCCGGTTCCCAGTTCCCTTTCCGCCTCCTTCATGCTCAGACGGATCTTGCCGTCACGGTCGATGTCAAGGACCTTGACGTTGACCACGTCCCCTTCCTTTACCACGTCCTCGACCTTGGCGACGCGGTGTTCGGCAAGCTGGGAGATATGAACCAGTCCGTCCGTTCCGGACACGATCTCGACGAAAGCGCCGAAGTCGAGGACTTTCTTCACGGTGCCCCTGTAGATCCTGCCGATCTCGGGCTCCTCGACGATGGCCTGGATCATGGCGATGGCCCGCTGGGCTGCTTCCTCGTCCACCGAGGCGATGAGAACGGTCCCGTTGTCCTCGACCTCGATCTTGACTCCGGTCTGCTCGACGATAGAGCGGATCACCTTGCCCCCGGGGCCGATGATCTCGCGGATTTTGTCAGGTTTGACGTGAATGGTGATGATGCGGGGCGCATGGGGTGAAATGGACTCGCGGTGGGTCTTGAGTGCCTTGTCCATCTCTCCCAGGATGTGTTCCCGTCCGTCCCTGGCCTGATTCAGTGCGCGTGCCATGAGTTCACGGCTGATACCGGCCACCTTGAGGTCCATCTGGAAAGCGGTGATACCGTCCCGTGTACCGGCCACCTTGAAATCCATGTCGCCCAGGTGATCTTCAGCGCCGAGGATATCGGAAAGGACGACCGATTTTGCCGGGGTGTAGATCAGCCCCATGGCGATCCCGGCTACAGCTTTTTTTACGGGGACGCCCGCGTCCATGAGGGACAGGCTGCCGCCGCACACCGTAGCCATGGAAGAGGACCCGTTGGACTCGAGGACCTCCGACACGATACGGATGGTGTACGGGAAATCCTCCCTGCCCGGCAGGGTAGACATCAGGCTCCTCTGGGCGAGGTTGCCGTGGCCGATCTCCCGGCGTGCCGGGCCCCTCAGGAACTTGGCTTCACCCGTTGAGAAAGGCGGGAAGTTGTAGTGGAGCATGAACTTGCGCCGGTAATCCTTCTCGAGGGAGTCCATGATCTGTTCGTCATCCTTCGTCCCGAGGGTGGTAACAGCCAGAGCCTGCGTCTCACCCCTGGTGAACAGGGCGCTCCCGTGGGCTCTGGGAAGGACTCCGACTTCACATGTGATGGGGCGAACCTGATCGGGGCTGCGCCCGTCGATCCTCCTGTTCTCCTCGAGGACCATGGAGCGCATGAGATCCTTTTCCAGGGACCTCAGGATATCCGCGACCTCACCGGCTGCGGCTCCACCATTCTCGGCGGCTGCGTAGGGCTCCATGACCTTCTCGCGGATCCCCTTGATCTGGGATTTCCGTTCCTTCTTGTCGGCGATCCGGAGCGCCTCGGCTATCTTGTCACGGCAGGCGTCCTGGACCGTGCGGACGAGGGATTCGTCCACGGCAGCCGCGGCGAAATTCCACTTCTCCTTACCGGCGGCAGAGCGGAGCTGGTTCTGGAGGTCGATGATCTCGATGATGTGGGTATGCGCGAATTCGAGAGCGCCGAGCATCTCATCTTCGGAGATCTCCTTCGCCTCGCCCTCCACCATCATGACAGCCTCCCTTGTCCCCGCGACGATCAGGTCCATGGTGCTGTTTTCAAGCTGGGTGAATGTCGGGTTTAGGATGTATTCACCGTCTACCAGACCCACGCGGACAGCGCCCACGGTCCGGTCAAAGGGAACATCGGAAACCATGAGCGCCGCTGAAGAGGCGACCAGGGAGACGATGTCGGCATCGTTCTCCTTGTCCACCGAGAGGATGTTGATGATAACCTGGGTCTCGTGGCTGAACCCTTGCGGGAACAGGGGTCTTATGGACCGGTCGATGAGACGGCTGGCGAGGGTGTCCTTTTCTGTGGGACGACCCTCACGCTTAAAAAAGCCGCCGGGGATCTTGCCGGCGGCATAGGTCTTCTCCTGATAATTGACAGTGAGGGGGAGAAAATCAACACCTTCCCTGGGTTCGGGCATGGCCACCACGGTCGCAAGGACCACGGTGTCGGCGTATCGGGCCCAAACTGAGCCGCTCGCCTGCCGGGCCACGGCACCGGTCTCGAGGGTGATGGTTCTCCCGCCCCATTCCAGCTGAACCTGACTTTTCATTAGGGCACTCCTTGAGTATGGGGACAGGCAGAGATTATCTGCGCAGGCCGAGCTTCTTGACGATCTCGCGATACCTCTCGATATCCCGGGACCTGAGATAGTTGAGCAGACGCCTGCGGCGGCCGACAAGCTTGAGGAGCCCCACCCGGGAGTGGTGATCCTTCTTGTGGACCTTGAAATGCTCGGTAAGTTCCTCGATCCGCTTGCTTAAAAGAGCAACCTGTACCTCGGACGAACCGGTATCAGTTTGGTGCTGCCGGTTATCACCGATGATCTCCCGCTTCGATTCGCTGTTGAGCGGCATATTAAATCCTCCTTCCGAAAATTAAGTTTAATATATTATCATTTATCAGTTTGTTTTAAAAGTTCTTTGAGGTTCGGCTCGAGGACCCTGATGGGTCCCAGGTACTGTTCACCGTCCCTGCTGCGTACCGTGGCTACTGCTATGAGCCGGCCCTTTCTCGTTATGGAAACGAGCCCCTTCCGGATGCCGTTCGGGCACGGGACGTCCTTGCCTCCCGCCAGCTGTATCAGCGCTTCGTCAGCAAGCTCAACCGACGGAAAACGGAGGCCTCCGGCAGCGGCCCTCAGCCACCTGGCCGGTTCCGGGTCGGAGGTGACCTGATCGAGAGAAACGGCCTCCTCCAGAGGGAAAGCGCCGCTGCTGAACCGGACCAGCGATTCCATGCACCCCCCCACACCGAGATCCCGGCCGATGTCGTGGCAAAGGGTCCTCATGTAGGTACCCTTGGAACATACGACCTGAAGGGAAGCTACCGGCGGATCCCAGCCGGTGAGATCCAGCCGGCGGATCTGAACCTCCCGCGGCTCGACCTCAATGCGGACCCCTTTGCGGGCCAACCGGTACAGGGGCTGCCCTGCGCGCTTGACCGCCGAAAAGGAAGGCGGGACCTGCTTGAACTGCCCCCTGTAAGCGGCCAGGGCCTTTTCCAGTTCTTCACGACCGACACCGGAGGGATCCGCTCCTGACAGGATCTGCCCCGTAATGTCCTGGGTGTCGGTTTCCATCCCGAGCCGGAGGGTCAGGTGGTACTCCTTGTCATCCTCCTGGAGGTACTGCGCGATCCGGGTAGCTGATCCCACCAGGAGCACGAGAACTCCCGAAGCGATGGGATCGAGAGTGCCGGCGTGTCCCACCTGCCGGGTCCCGAACACCTTCCTCACCTTCTGCACCACGTCGTGGGAGGTCAGTCCGACCGGTTTGTCGACCACCAGGATCCCCTGGTGCACCGAAATCCGGTTATCTGTCTTTTTCCGTCTGAAACCCAGCTTAGCTGCCCTCTTCATCGATCACCTGGAGAATTTTCGCGATCTTCATGCTGTAATCCAGATTCCTGTCGAACTGGAAGGTCAGCTTGGGGATGAACCTGAGCCGGAGCCTTTTTCCAAGCAGCCGCTGAATGTGACCGCCCGCCCGCTGCAGTCCTTCCGTCACCTGCTCGGCCTCGGCGGTCCGGTCCAGCACCCCGAAATAGACCGTGGCAAGTTTGAGGTCATCGGTCACCTCGACCCGGGTGATCGTCACCTCGCCGATACCGGGATCCTTGGTCTCACGAAAGAGGATCTCCGATATCTCGTGCTTGAGCAGTTCGCTCACGCGGTCGGCTCTTTTGTAGTCAAAATAACGGCTCATAATAAACAGTAGTCAGTAGTCAGCAGTCAGATAAAGTCAAAAACGTCTGAAATCTGGCTACTGGCTACTGAAATCTCCTAAATGATCTCCACTTCCACATCCATCACTTCGGCCAGATGCCAGGACTCGATCCTGTCAAGTATCTTCTGCAGGGCTCCATCAGCGTAATCCCTGTCAGGGGACACGATGGCCACGGCCATCCCCGCCTTTTGCCAGAGGTCCTGGAACTGGACCTCAGCCACCGAAACGTTGAACTGGGATCGCAGACGATCCTTCAGACTCCGGAGAACCCGTCTTTTCCCCTTCAGGGAACCGTTCCCGGGCAGGTAAAGGGTGAAGTGGAGGACACCGATGACCACAGGCAGGATCTTCCTACTTTAGAATCGCGTATGAAAGGCGCGATTCTAAAGTTGATGGACTCGCAAAAAGTCCATCAACGCACCCCGCGCGGGGTGCCCAAATCAATGACCCGTCCCGCAAGTCATTGATTTGTAAGGAAAGGGAAAACGACGCTTTTCCCTTTCCGTTGAGCAAAAAGTCCCGGATTGGACTTTTTGCGACTCTATCAAAGTTTGGCCTCCTGTTCGATCATGACGTAGTTTTCGAGGATATCGCCCGGTTTGACGTCGTTAAAGTTCTCGAGACCGATGCCGCACTCGTAGCCGGAAGCCACCTCACGCACATCGTCCTTGAACCGCCTGAGGGAGTCGATCTTCCCGTCCTGGACGACGACACCGTCGCGGACCACCCGGACCTGGGCATTTCTCCTGATAAGGCCGTCCAGGACGTAACACCCGGCAATGGTCCCGACCTTGGGGACGTGGAACGTCTCGCGGATCTCGGCGCGGCCGAGGACCTCCTCGAGGAATACGGGAGCCAGGAGCCCCGTGAGAGCGTCCCTGATATCCTTTACAATATCGTAGATGACGTTGTAGAACCTCACGTCCACCTGTTCCCTGCGGATCGCTTCCAACGCCTTGTTGTCGGGACGCACGTTAAAACCGATGATGATGGCGTTGGAGGCGGAAGCCAGCATGACGTCCCCTTCGTTGATGCCCCCGGTCCCCTCGTGGATGACCTTCACCCTCACCTCATCAGTGGCCTGTTTCATGAGGGAATCACGAATAGCTCCAACCGAACCCTGGACATCAGCCTTGAGGACAACGCTGAGGTCCTTGACCTCACCCTCCTGGATCCGGGTGAAAAGGTCCTCGAGGGTCACCTTCTTGTGGCTGGCCTTTGCAGCATCCAATACGGTTTCACGCATCTGGGCGATCCGCTTGGCTTTGAGCTCGTCCGTGAAAACGACGAACGGTTCGCCGGCCCGGGGCACACCACCGAGCCCCTGGACTTCCACGGGAACCGACGGCCCTGCCTCCACAATTTTCTTGCCCCGGCCGTCCAGCATGGCGCGAACCCGGCCCATGACCGTTCCGGCTACCATGAGGTCACCGGGCCTGAGCGTTCCCTTCTGGACCAGCAAGGTAGCCACGGGCCCCTTGCCCTTGTCCAGTTTCGATTCGATAACTGTCCCTCTTGCCTCCCGGTTCGGATCGGCTTTAAGCTCCAGCATCTCTGCCTGGAGAAGGATGAGGTCCATCAGATCGTCCATCCCCTCCCTCTTTTTGGCAGACACCTTGCAAAACAGGCTGTCGCCGCCCCACTCTTCCGACACGACACCGTGGTCGGAAAGCTCTCTCATGACCCGATCCGCATCCGCCTCGGGCTTGTCCATCTTGTTGACAGCGACGAGGATGGGCACGTTGGCGGCCTTGGCGTGGTCGATGGCCTCGATGGTCTGGGGTTTCACTCCATCATCGGCCGCGACAACCAGGACCACGATGTCGGTGACCTGAGCGCCGCGGGATCGCATGGCGGTAAACGCCTCGTGACCGGGCGTGTCGAGGAAGACAAGCTGTCCCTTCTTGTGGCGGACGAGGTGGGCTCCGATGTGCTGGGTGATCCCGCCGGCCTCGCCCGATACCACGTCGGTTTCCCTGACAGCGTCAAGCAGGGAGGTCTTCCCGTGATCGACGTGCCCCATGACAGTAACCACCGGAGGCCTCGGGACAAGGTTCTCCTTCCTATCCGGATCTTCCTTGAGCAGATCGTCGATGGAGTGAGCCTTGACTTCGACCTCGAAACCGAGCTCGCTGGCCACCAGGCCTGCCGTATCAGGATCAAGGGTCTGGTTAATGGTTGCCATGATCCCCAGCTGGAACAGGACCTTGATGATCTCGGAGGCCTTGGTGCCGGTGATCCCGGCCAGGCTGCTGACGGTGAGCCCCGGGGTGATACGGATGGTCTTTTGAACCGACTTGGCGCTTTCAACGGGCATTTCGGCTTCCATCTCGCCCCGATCCCGCCTCTTCGGCTTCCTCCCCCTCCTCCTCATGGGCTGTTCTTTCCGGCGAACGGGCTGGGGAGTGGCCGTGTGTTTTATCTCCACCACTTTGAGGGTGGGCTCGTCCACGTCGGCCGTCTCATCCAGGAGGGCGTCCACATCCTCAACATCCTCGATGAGCGCCTTGCGCGATGGCTTGCGGCCCTTTTTGGCCCCGGGCTTTCTGGAAACATCTTCCTCGTCTTCGGCTTTCCCTTTCTTGCCCTTCCCCCTGGCATCCTCGACCGGGGTTTCCACCGATTTGACCGGCTTGGCCTGCTGAATGACCTTGTGAGTGGGGATCTCGGTACCGATATTGGAAAGATTCTTTTCGATAGTGAGGGTCGTGAGGGGGATCTGCCGTTTTTGGCGCTTTAGCTCCCCGAGTTCCTCCTCGGAAAGCTCAACCGGCTTCAGAGCTTCCTCGCCCTGGGCCGCAGGCTCCTCCTGGGCGGCTGCGGTTTCTACTTCGGCAGGCGCCACTTCTTCACCTGCAGGCTGGGCTTCCTCTTCAGGAAGGTCCGATTCCGGGACCTCTTCAGGCTCTCCCTCTTCGGGAGCCGCCTCCATGCGGACCTCGACTTCCGCCTCACCCTTTCGAACAGAGACGATCCTCCGCTTGGAGGATTCCTCCCGTTCCCTGGGTGGGGAATGGGTCAGCATGTCACTGACCATGTCCACCAGTGAACGGTCCACGCTGCTGGTAACATTGACGACATCAAAGCCCATTGATTTGAGCTGTGAGAAGAGCTCATCGGGATTTATCCCGTATTCCTGGGCGAGCTCATCTACCCGAACCGTGCTCATTTATCTGAACCTCCCTGATTCAAAACCCTGTAATAGCGGTCCAAAGATTCGTCTATCGCCGCGGAAATACCGGCGTCCTTGACGAGGACAGCGCTTCTGGGGCTCTTCCCAAGAGCGTCACCAAGTTCCATCTTGCTCATGGCGACACGAAAGGGCACCGATGCCGCCATAAATCTTTTCTGGACCTTCTCCGAGATGTCCCCCGAGGCGTCGGCAGCCACAAGTCCGAACCACTCTTTATCCGGCCGTCTTCTCAACTCCCCTTCGACGAGGGTCGTCCCGGAAACGAACCGTCCGCTCTTTTTCGCCTGTCCCAGCAGGGAAAGCACCCTGCGATGGTACCCCTGGGCAACGGCACTGCGGATCCGATCCGGGCCCTCTTTTCCGGCCGGAACCTTCAGGGAGGCCCAGAGCCTGCCACGGGCCGCCTTGTCGATGCAGCCGCGATCCGGACACACATAAGCGCCCCTCGAGGGGAGATTTCCCTTGAGATCAGGGATCACCTGTCCCGTCGGGTCGGCCACGATACGGACCATTTCCCCTTTTTCTTTCCGCTCACTGCAGCCGGTGCAGGTCCTGACGGGACTCGGACGCCGGGTCACAGGCACCTCACCGTCGTTCTCCCCGCCGGTCCCGTCGCCGTCAGTTCTGGCGGCTCACTCGTCAACCTCTTCAGTACCCTCATCCGGTTCCGGGGCCTCATTTTCCACGGCTTCCTCGGTTGAACCTTGATAGAGTCGCAAAAAGTCCAGTCGGGACTTTTCCTGGCTCATTAATGTCCTGGGGAAAGGGAAAAGCGTCGTTTTCCCTTTC
>JARGFV010000035.1 GCA_029210545.1 bacterium | reverse complement strand
TAAGGAAAGGGAAAACGACGCTTTTCCCTTTCCGTGGAGCGAAAAGTCCCGGATTGGACTTTTTGCGACCCTGTCAATAATAATCATTGCAAAATCCGTACACAATGTAGAGCAGGTTGCGAAAATGGCCCAATAAGTTGATATTAAAGGAAAATAACACATAACAAGGATAGCGCTGTCCGGATTATATGTTCGGTTACTGCACACTATCGTAGGCAAGTATGCACACTATGGTATGCGGCATGTGAATAAAAGCAGGTTGCGGATAACCAGGGGCGGACCGGGAATATCAGCTTAACCGAGTCGATCAGGTAGTCTGTCGGGTGTCCACGCCGCGCGCGAGGCAAATTATCGGATCCGATGCCGCCTGACCTGGAAACGGGTGACGGCTCAGGCGTGAGTTTCTGATATTATACGCAAATGAGCGTTATTTCCATGGAGTCCCTGTTTGCCGTCATCGACCAGATCCTTTCCGACGCTTAGGGGGGTCCGGGCGGGCTGGTGGGCTACGAGACGTTTGTGCGGGACAGGAACGGACGCGACCTGCCCATCCGCATCAGCTGCACGCTTCTTTTAGAGGACGGGGAGGAATCCGGGGTCATCGGCTTTTTTCAGGACATCACTGATATGAGGAAGATGGAGGATGAGTTGCGGAACCTTGCCATTATCCTGCCGGACACCTCCGCAAATTGCGCACTGGTCCCGGCTGAGCGCCTGCGCACCAGGTTTGAAGCGGTTCCGTTCCTGCCTGCAGGATCGGAGACGGCGGTGTCGGTGACCGTTTCCATCGGGATCGCGGAGTTCATTCCCGAGCGCAGTCTTGACCACTTGATCCGATTAGCCGATGCGGCCATGTACAAGGCGAAACAAAACGGACGCAACCGAACGGTGATATCAGAAGAATAAATTCAAATTTCCCCTGTCCACTTCCACTCCCTGATCTCGGGGAGGTCCTGGCCCTCCCTGTAGATGTACTCCCGGTGCTCGACATGTTTGCCGTGGACGAACTGCTTGATGTACGCGGCTTGGTGGGAAAGCCCGGCGACCCGGTCGGCCACGTCCGCCATCAGATGAAAGCGATCGATGTCGTTCAGGACCGCCATGTCGAAGGGGGTCGTGGTCGAACCTTCCTCCTTGTACCCACGGACGTGAAGGTTCCGGTGGTTGGTCCTCCGGTAGGTGAGGCGATGGATGAGCCATGGGTAGCCGTGGTAGGCGAAGATGATGGGCCTGTCAGTGGTAAAGATCGTGTCGAAATCCCTGTCTGAAAGTCCGTGGGGATGTTCCTCCTCCGGCTGCAGGGTCATGAGATCCACGACGTTTACGACCCTGATCCGGAGGCCGGGGGCATGCTCCCTGAGCAGCTGAACCGCCGCAAGGGTCTCCAGGGCCGGTACGTCTCCGCAGCAGGCCATGACCACGTCCGGTTCCGCCCCCTTGTCGCTGCTTGCCCACTCCCATATGCCGAGTCCAGCGCTGCAGTGCTCGATGGCCGCTTCCATATCCATCCATTGGGGGTGATCCTGTTTTCCCGCCACGATGACGTTCACGAAATCACGGCTTCGCAGGCACTGGTCGGCCACGCAGAGGAGGGAGTTGGCATCGGGGGGGAAGTAAACCCGTATGACGTCGGCCTTTTTGTTGACGACATGGTCGATGAAGCCGGGGTCCTGGTGGCTGAACCCGTTGTGGTCCTGTCTCCAGACGTGGGAGGTGAGGAGATAGTTCAGGGAGGCGACAGGCCTTCTCCAGGGGATCTCACGGCTGGCGGTTTTCAGCCACTTGGCGTGCTGGTTGAACATGGAGTCGATGATGTGGATAAAGGCCTCGTAGCAGGAGAAAAGACCGTGCCTGCCGGTGAGGAGGTACCCTTCGAGCCACCCCTGGCAGGTGTGCTCGCTGAGGATCTCCATGACGCGCCCGTCCGGTGAGAGGTTTTCGTCCACCTCGAGGATTTCCTCCATCCAGGCCTTGCCGGTCACTTCGTAAAGGGCGTCCAACCGGTTCGAGGCGGTCTCGTCGGGGCCGAAGACCCTGAAATTACGCTGCCCGGCGTTGTTTTTCATCACATCCCGGAGGTAGCGCCCGAGGACCCTGGTGTCCTGTGCGGTGGTCTGCCCGGGCAGGGGCACAGCCACGGCGTATTTCCGGTAGTCCGGCAGCCGCAGGTCCTTCAGAAGCTGCCCGCCGTTGGCATGGGGGTTGGCTCCCATCCTTCGCGGCCCGGACGGAGCCCACTGCGTGACGGCTTCCACGGGAGCGCCCTTCCCGTCGAACAGTTCCTCCGGACGGTAGCTCTTCATCCACCTTTCAAGCATCCTGACGTGCTCCGGGTCCTGCTGAAGGCCGGAAAGGGGGACCTGGTGGGAGCGCCACGTGCCCTCGATCCTGACACCGTCCACTTCCCCGGGACCGGTCCAGCCCTTGGGCGTCCTGAGAATGACCATGGGCCATGGCGGAAGGTCCCCCGGACCGGGCGTTGCGGCTTTTTCCCTGATGTCCCGGATCTCGTCAAAGACACGGTCCAGGGTCTCGGCCATGAGACTGTGCATGATCCGGGGTTCGTCCCCCTCCACGAAAAACGGCCTGTAGCCGTACCCTTCCATGAGGCTTTGAAGCTCGGTTCTTTTCATCCGCGCAAGGATCGCCGGGTTGGCGATCTTGTAGCCGTTGAGGTGAAGGATGGGGAGCACCGTGCCGTCCCGGGCGGGGTTCAGGAACTTGTTGGAGTGCCACGCCGCCGCCAGGGGGCCCGTCTCCGCTTCCCCGTCACCCACGACACAGGCGGCGATGAGGTCCGGGTTGTCGAACACCGCCCCGAAGGCGTGGGAAAGGGAATAACCGAGCTCGCCTCCTTCGTGGATGGAGCCCGGCACTTCCGGGGAAACATGGCTGGGGATGCCGCCGGGGAAGGAGAACTGGGTGAACAGTTTCTTCATGCCCTCCTCGTCCCGGCTGACGTCAGGGTACGTCTCGGTGTATATCCCCTCGAGCCAGGTATTGGCGACAAGGGCGGGCCCCCCGTGGCCAGGACCTGTGATATAGATCATGTTCAGGTCGCGCTGCCGTATGACCCTGTTGAGATGGGCGTAGATGAAATTGAGCCCCGGCGTGGTGCCCCAGTGCCCCAGGAGACGGGGTTTGATGTGGTCGCGGGAAAGGGGCTCTTTCAGCAGGGGATTGGCGTACAGGTAGATCTGGCCTACGGAAAGGTAGTTGGCCGCCCTCCAGTAAGCGTCCACCTGTGCAAGCTGCTCTTCTGTCAGGGATCGGAGTGACGACGTCATGGCAAAGGCCTCCTAGTGGTCCTGGATCACGTTTCCCGGGAAAGGGTTCTGGTGTCAAAAAGTCCCGCCTGGACTTTTTGCGACCCTGTCAGTTGATGGCTTTTCAAAAGTCATCAACGCGCCCGCGTGGGCGCCCGGATCAATGGCTTACCAATGTGCCATAGATCCGTGAGGAAAGCGAAAACGACGCTTTTCGCTTTCCGTTGAGCAAAAAGTCCCGCCTGGACTTTTTGCGACCCTGTAAAGTTTAGGGCATACAGCGGGGGCGTCAAGGGGAGGGAGGGAAACCGGGTGGAAGGAGGGCGACAAGTTCCTTTCGATCACGCCTGTGGCGTGACTAAGGCAGGCAGGGTAACACCGTAAACCTTTGAGATCAGATTGCTTTCCTCTGTGAACTGGTGCGCCAGCAACGTGTCGGACTTTACCGACACGTTGCGATGAGTTTTTCGAAATGCCCCTTATTTTGGATGTTTCCTGAAATAATTGACATTTAGCAGGTGAAATATGAACCAAGTGTTTATTACACACTGTTAACAGTAAACTGTTCCTCCCGAACCGCCGTTCGGGAGGAACCTCCTTGACACTTCACCCCCTACCTATTAGTTTCGATCAACTAACCCGGCAAGTCAGCTGAGCGGACAATCTCCGGAAGCGGCACTTGTCGGGAGAGGTTCCTCCGCCAGTCTTACAAGCGGGTCGATACAAAGTGAAGCGGAACAGAAAACCACGCTTTTCGGTTCCCGTTAAGCCAAAGTCCTACCCGGACTTTGGCGATATTGCAGCAGTCTTTGTGAGGAAAGGGAAAACGACGCTATTCCCTTTCCCCAGGACATTAATGAGCCAGGAAAAGTTCCGCCTGGACTTTTTGCGACCCTGTCAAAAAGTTGGATTCAGGAATTGGGGGGGTCTTTCCGAAGGTTCCCGCATTCCAAGGAGGCGATCAATGCAGTCGGAAAACATTCCCTACGGCCTTACTTTCGACGATGTTCTGCTCCTTCCCGCAAAGTCCGAGGTACTGCCGTCGGAAGCCAACCTCGAGACCCAGCTGACACGAGGGATCACGTTGGGTATCCCCATCCTTTCCGCCGCCATGGATACGGTGACCGAGGCCCACACGGCCATCGCCATGGCCCAGGAGGGGGGTATCGGGATCATTCACAAGAACATGAGCCCCGAGCAGCAGGCTATTGAGGTGGACAAGGTCAAGAAATCGGAAAGCGGCATGATCGTCGATCCCATCACCATGGACCCGGACAGGAAGGTCAGCGAGGCCCTCGGACTTATGGCCAGGTACCGCATCTCGGGTGTTCCCATCACCGAGACCGGGAAAAAGGAAGGCAAGCTGGTGGGGATCCTGACAAACCGGGACCTGCGATTCGAGACCAAGCTTGAGCGTCCCATCCGGGAGGTCATGACGAGCAAAAACCTCGTCACCGTCAAGCCCGGCATCGCCCTGGAGGATGCCAAGGCCCGTCTTCATGAGCACAGGATCGAAAAGCTGCTCGTGGTGGACGAGGATTACAACCTGGTCGGCCTGATCACCATCAAGGACATCGAGAAATCCCGCAAATATCCCAACGCCTGCAAGGATCCGATGGGCCGGTTGCGCGTGGGCGCCGCGGTGGGAGTGGGGGACGATCTTGACACCCGCGCCCTGGCGCTTATCGAGGCCGGGGTGGACGTCCTGGCCGTGGACACGGCCCACGGGCACAGCATGGGTGTTATCGAGGGCGTCAGGGCGTTGAAGAAGAAGTTCCCCGGCATGCAGGTCATCGCCGGCAACGTGGCCACCGGAAAGGCCGCGAAAGAGCTCGTGAACGCCGGGGTCGACGCTGTCAAGGTCGGGGTCGGCCCGGGATCGATCTGCACCACGCGGATCATTTCCGGAGTGGGGGTCCCCCAGATATCCGCCATCATGGAGTGCGCCCGTGCCGTGGAAGGTTCCGGAGTCCCCATCATCGCCGATGGCGGGATCAAGTATTCAGGGGACATCGTCAAGGCCATCGCCGCGGGAGCCCACTCCGTGATGATCGGGAGCCTTTTTGCGGGAGTCGATGAGAGCCCGGGGGACCTGGTTCTCTACCAGGGACGTTCCTACAAGGTTTACAGGGGCATGGGTTCCCTGGAGGCCATGAAGAAAGGCAGCAAGGACAGGTACTTCCAGGACGACGTGGAGGTGGAGGGGAAACTGGTGCCGGAAGGGATCGAGGGGCGGGTCCCGTACCGCGGGCCGGTCTCGGCTACGGTGTACCAGATGGTGGGAGGCTTGCGCTCCGGGATGGGGTACACGGGGTGCAGGAACCTCGAAGAGCTCAGGACCAACGCCCGGTTCGTGCGGATCACCAGTGCGGGTCTCAAGGAAAGCCACGTCCACGACGTCATCATCACCAAGGAAGCGCCGAATTACTGGTTAGAATAAGCAAACGCGAAGTCCAAAGAGCGAAGCGCGAAGTAGGAACCCCTTCGTACATCGTACTTTGTTCTTCGTGCTGGAGGCATTTATGCCGACCGTCGACATCCACGCCGAAAAGATCCTGATCCTCGATTTCGGGAGCCAGTTCACACAGCTCATCGCCCGCAGGGTGCGGGAGTTGAAGGTGTACTGTGAGATCCACCCGTGCACAGAACCCATCGACAAGATCCGGCAGTTCGCTCCCCGTGGGATCATCCTGTCGGGGGGACCGGCCAGTGTCACCGATGAAGAGGCCCCCCTCGTACCCGGAGAGCTTCTCGACCTGGACGTGCCGTTCCTGGGGATCTGTTACGGCATGCAGCTGTTTACGCACCTTCTCGGCGGAAAGGTGGGCAAGGCCGAAAGGCGTGAGTATGGGCACGCCATGCTCCAGATCGACGACAACAACGACCTGTTCAGCGGTTTTGCCACCGGCAAGGAGAACCTGAGCAAGGTGTGGATGAGCCACGGCGACCGGATCGAGTCGCCGCCTCCCGGGTTCATCGCGATAGCCCACACGGAAAACTCTCCCGTGGCGGCCATGCGGGATGAGACCGGGAAGTTCTTCGCCGTCCAGTTCCATCCGGAGGTCGTGCACACGCCCAGGGGATCGGAGATCCTGGAAAACTTCCTGTTCCGCATCTGCGGCCTGCGTCCCCTGTGGACGGCCCAATCCTACATCGACCTGGCCATCGAGCAGATCCGGGAGACCGTGGGTGAAGAGGGGCGTGTCCTTTGCGGGCTGTCGGGAGGGGTCGACTCCTCCGTGGTGGCCGTTCTCGTCCACAAGGCTATCGGTGACAGGCTGACCTGTGTTTTCGTGGATAACGGTCTGCTGCGCAAGGGGGAGCGGGAAAGGGTCGAGACCGTTTTTACCGATTATTACCGTCTCCCCCTCGTCGTCCTGAAAGCAGGACACGACTTCCTGGAGAAGCTCAAGGGCGTCGAGGAGCCTGAGCGCAAGAGGGTCATCATCGGCAACGAGTTTATCCGGCTTTTCGAGATCGAAGCCGGTAAGATCGGGAACGTGAAGTTTCTCGCCCAGGGGACCCTGTATCCGGACGTTATCGAGAGCGTTTCGTTCAAGGGGCCCTCCGCTACCATCAAGACCCACCACAACGTGGGAGGCCTTCCCGACAAGATGAACCTGAAGCTGGTCGAGCCCCTGAGGGAGCTCTTCAAGGACGAGGTCCGGGAAGTGGGCCGCGAACTGGGTATGCCCGACCAGATGGTCAGGCGGCATCCGTTCCCCGGGCCGGGACTTGGGATCCGTGTCATCGGCGAAGTGACCGAAGAGCGTGTTTACATACTACAGGAGGCGGATGCCATCGTGAGGGAGGAGATCAGGGCGGCAGGCCTTTACGATCACATCTGGCAGGTCTTTGCCGTACTGCTGCCCATCAGGACCGTTGGTGTCATGGGCGACGAGAGGACCTACGAGAACGTGGTCGCGGTGCGGGCGGTCCACAGCCTGGACGGCATGACCGCGGACTGGGTCCACCTGCCATACCAACTCCTGGCCCGGATCTCCAACCGGATCATCAACGAGGTCCGTGGAGTCAACCGGGTCGTCTACGACATCAGCTCAAAACCCCCGGCCACCATCGAATGGGAATAAATAAATTCCGGTTTCCGGGCTTAAGTTCCAGGGGAGCGTTCGGAGGTCCGATCATTGCCGGATAAAGTAACGCTGAATAAGGTGAAAACCGGGACCGAAATTTATTTATGAAACACGCCAACTTCGTCCACCTCCACGTCCACACTTCCTACAGCCTCCTGGACGGGGCCAACCGCCTGTCGGACCTCACCGAGTACGCGGCCAGGCTGAAGTTCCCGGCACTGGCGATCACCGACCACGGCGCCATGTTCGGCGTAGTGGATTTCTACAAGAGCGCCAGGGCGGCGGGCATCAAGCCGATCATCGGCCAGGAGTTCTACGTGGCTCCGGAAAGCCGCCACGACCGCAAGGTGGACGATGACGGTCAGGGCTCTTACCACCTGGTTCTTCTCGCGCGCAACCTCACCGGCTACTCCAACCTCATAAAACTGTCATCCATATCATACCTGGAGGGGTTCTACCGCCGTCCCAGGATCGATAAGGAGATCCTGGCGCGCCACAGTGAAGGCCTTGTGGCTCTATCGGCTTGTCTGAAAGGGGAGGTGGCCTACCGTCTGGTCCGGGGAGACCGTGAAGGAGCGAGAGACACGGCAGCCTGGTACAAGGAGCTTTTCGGCGAGAACTACTTCCTGGAGGTCCAGCACAGCGGCATGGAGGAGCAGGGGAAGGCCAACGCCGGGATGCTGGAGCTTTCCAGTGAGCTGGATATCGGTCTGGTGGCCACCAACGACGTCCATTACCTGCGGCGGGAGGATACCCGGATGCACGATGTCCTCCTGTGCATCCAGACGGGCAAGACCGTCCACGACGAGGACAGGATGCGGATGGACGCAAGCGAGCTCTACCTGAAATCTGCAGAAGAGATGGAGCTTGGTTTCCGTGATTACCCCGGGGCGCTGTCGAACACCCTGGCCATTGCCGAAAGGTGCAACGTGGAGATACCGATGGGCAGCTTCCACCTGCCCAGGTTCCCTATCCCCGAGGATATGACAGAGGAATCATACCTTTCCACCGAGGTGCGGGCCGGTTTCGACAAGCGCATGGAGCCCATACTGGAAAAGACGCCGGAGGAGAAAAGGGAGGAGACCCTTCAGCGTTACCAGGCTCGCCTGGGCACCGAGCTTGAAACCATCATCGACATGGGTTTCCCGGGTTATTTTCTCATCGTGTGGGACTTTATCCGGTACGCACGGGAGCAGGGGATCCCGGTGGGGCCGGGGCGGGGTTCAGCGGCCGGATCTCTCGTCGCCTACTCCCTCGGGATCACCGACATCGATCCGATCCGTTACGGTCTCCTCTTCGAGCGTTTCCTCAACCCGGAGAGGATCACCATGCCCGATATCGATGTGGACTTCTGTATGGAGCGCCGTGACGAAGTCATCCGCTACGTTTCGGAGAAGTACGGCGAGGACAGGGTGGCCCAGATCATCACTTTCGGGACCATGGCCGCGCGAGGGGCGATAAGGGACGTTGGACGGGCCCTGGACATGAGCTATGCGGAAGTGGATCGCATCGCCAAGATGGTGCCGGAAGTCCTGGGGATCAAACTGCCCAAGGCCATCGAGAAGGAACCACAGCTCAAAGACGCCATGAAGCGGGACAAAAAGGTCGCCGAACTTCTCGAACTGGCCCAGAAGATGGAAGGCCTGCACCGCCACGCATCCACCCACGCGGCCGGTGTGGTGATCAGCGATCTTCCCCTGACCGAACACGCGCCCTTGTACCGCAACGTCAAGGACGACAGCATCATGACACAGTACGGCATGAAGGATCTCGAAAGCGTGGGGCTGGTGAAGTTCGATTTCCTCGGGTTGCGGACGCTGACTTTATTGCGCAACGCGGTGGAGCTTGTCAACCGCAGGCGGGAGGTTGAAGGGATCGAACCGCTGGACGCGGAACCGTCCGGTCTCGATGACCAGAAGACCTACGATCTCCTTTCAACAGGGGATACCGACGGGGTTTTCCAGCTGGAAAGCTCCGGCATGAAAGATCTCCTCATCAAGATGAATCCGACCTCCTTCGAGGACCTCATCGCCCTCGTGGCCCTGTACCGTCCGGGCCCCCTCGGAACCGGAATGGTCACCGATTTCATCAATCGCAAGCACGGGCGGCAGGAGATCTCCTATGACCGGCCGGAACTCAAGGAGATCCTGTCCGAGACCTACGGTGTCATCGTTTACCAGGAACAGGTAATGCAGATCGCGGGCACACTGGCCGGCTACAGCATGGGGGAAGCCGATAACCTGCGGCGCGTCATGGGGAAAAAGCTCCCCGATGAGATGGAAAAACAGCGGTCCCGGTTCCTGGAGGGCGCCAGGGAGAAAAATATCCCGGACAAGACGGCCGGGCCCATCTTCGACAACCTTGCCTTTTTCGCCGGGTACGGTTTCAATAAATCGCACAGCGCCGCCTATGCTCTCATCGCTTATCGAACGGCATTCCTCAAGGCTCATTATCCGGGCGAGTTCATGGCCGCCTTGCTGACCAGCGAGATGGACAACTCCGACAAGGTTACGCAGCACATCGGGGTATGCAAGGAGATGGGGCTCGAATTGCTCCCTCCGGATATCAACCGTTCCTCCATACCGTTTACCGTGGAGGACAAGGGGATCCGGTTCGGACTGGGGGCGGTCAAGAACGTCGGAATCGCGGCCCTGGAAGAGATCCTCGGGCAACGGGACGAGGGAGCGGATTTTACCTCGGTGGACGATTTCTGCAGCAGGGTGGATCTGCGGAAGGTAAACCGCCGCGTTGTGGAAAGCCTCATAAAATCAGGGGCATTCGACGGGTTTCCCGGCCATCGCGCCCAGAAGCTCGCTGCCCTCGACCACGCCATGGAGCGGGGCCAAAAGGCACAAAAAGACAGGGAAAGTGGGCAGACATCCCTTTTTGACGGTGGTGTCATGGCAGCCTCGGCTGAGGAAACTCTCCCCAGGATCGAGCCCTGGCCGGAACATCAGCGGCTGGCCTTCGAGCGTGAATGCCTGGGCTTTTACATCACGGGGCACCCCCTGGAAAAGTTCCGAAAGGAACTGGAGCGTTACGTGACAGTGGACCTGGGCCGTCTGGGAGAGCTGTCCGAAGGCCAGGAGGTCAAGGTGGCCGGGATGAAGCAGAGCATGAGGGAGATCAGCACCAAGAGAGGGGACCGCATGGCTTTTCTCACTCTGGAAGACCTCACCGGGAGCGCCGAAGTCATCGTTTTCTCCGACCCGTTCAAGGAGGCGGGGCCCATCCTGGGCCTGGATGGCCCGTTTATCGTCCAGGGCACCGTGGACGCCAACGGGGACAAACCAAAGATCAAGGCTATGAAGGTTGAGCTCCTTGAGGTTTACCGGCAGCGCATCACCAGCATGATCCAGATAAACCTCACTTCGGTGGGACTCACGGCGGATGACCTGGAAAGGCTCAGGCAGGTTCTCGGTCGTCACCTCGGGGAATGCGGTGTCCGCCTCAGGCTGACCATACCTACCAAGGCCGAAGCGATCATCGATTTTTCCGATCAGTTCAAGGTCAACTCCTCCGAGGAGATGGTCCACGAAGTGGAGAGGATCTTCGGCTCCGGCACGGTCACCTTTGTTTGACAGAACGGGGGTTTAGGGTAATAATTCTCGGTTCAGAACTGGGAACAAAGATCAGGGAACGAAGAACTCTTAGCACTTAGTCCATAGTCCTTAGTACTTTACCGACATTCTACCGCTGTCGCGGACAGCATTCTTTAAGGGTAATAGCCATGGTCGACTCCTATCTCGAATTCGAAAAACCGCTGGCGGAACTTGAGCGCCGCATCGGCGAACTGCGGCTCATGGATACCGAGCAGCCCGACGTGGATATCTCCGACGACATCGCCAGGCTCGAGAGAAAACTCGACCGCATGCGCAAGGACGTCTACTCGAGGCTCACGCGTTGGCAAAGGACACAGATTGCTCGGCATCCGCAACGGCCGTACACCCTGGATTACATCGATCTCCTCATGGAGGATTTCGTCGAGCTGCACGGGGACCGCTGCTTTGGAGACGATGCCGCCATCGTGGGAGGCATCGCGACTTTCAACGGCCGTTCCATCATGGTCATCGGCCATCAAAAGGGTCGGAACACCAAGGAAAAAGTCGTCCGTAATTTCGGGATGCCCAACCCGGAAGGGTACCGCAAGGCATTAAGGCTCATGAAACTCGCCGAAAGGTTCAAGATACCCGTTCTGACCCTTGTGGACACTCCGGGAGCCTTTCCCGGTATCGGGGCCGAGGAGCGGGGACAGGCGGAGGCCATTGCAAGGAACCTTATCGAGATGGCTGACCTCACCGTTCCGATCATCTCCGTGGTGACCGGAGAGGGCGGGAGCGGGGGCGCCCTTGCCCTTGCTGTGGCCAACCGCGTCATGATGCTGGAAAACAGCATCTACTCGGTCATTTCACCCGAGGGGTGCGCTGCCATCCTGTGGAAGAGCCAGGATTTCGCAAAAGAGGCGGCAGAAGCGATGAAACTGACGGCCCATGACAGCCTGGCCAACGGGATCATCGATGAGATCATCACAGAACCTCTGGGGGGAGCCCACCGCGATCCGGCGGTATCCGCGAAATTCCTGGGATCGGCTATCCAGTCCCGCCTCGATGAACTGTCCGTCATGGGACCTGAAGATCTGGTTGTCGACAGGTGGTCGAAGTTCCGCAGGATAGGAGCGTTCAGGGACGATTCCGGTGAGTGACCAGCTGAGGATAGCGTATCTCGGTCCTGTCGCTACCTATACGCACCAGGCGGCCAGACAGACCTTTGGACGTGGAGAGAGGTACCTCCCTGCCGAGAGTGTCGGGGACGTGTTTTCCATGGTTCAGCAGGGTTTTGCTGATAGAGGCGTTGCCCCGGTGGAAAACTCCAACGAGGGCGTCGTCACTTCCACCCTTGATCTGCTCATCGACTCCAGACAGTTCATCTCCGGAGAGATCATCCTTCCCATAAGGCATATGCTATTGTCACGGGAGCCGACACTGGATAATATCAGGACCGTTTACTCCCACCCCCAGGCGCTTGCCCAGTGCAGACAGTGGCTCGGGCGAAACCTGAGCGAAGCGAAACTGAAAGATGCCAGGAGCACGGCCGAGGCCGCGACGCTCTGCGCCGAAGTTCCGGGAACCGCGGCGGTGGCCGGTGAGCTGACATCGGAGCTTTACGAGGTGCCCATCCTGGAAAGTGACATCGGCGACTGGGAGGAGAACCTTACAAGGTTCCTCATCATCTCCAACGGGATGGTACCGCCCACCGGTTCCGACAAGACTTCCGTCGTTCTGTCGATCAAGGACAGGGTGGGAGCTCTTTACGAGATATTGAAGCCGTTCGGAGAAAACGGGATCAACCTCACCAAGATCGAATCCAGGCCTTCGAGGAAAAAAGCCTGGGACTACGTGTTCTTCGTAGATATTGAAGGGCATATCAACGATCCGATGGTGAATGCGACCCTGAAAGAGGTAAAGGTTTATTGTGAGGAGATGAAGGTTCTGGGAAGTTACCCGAAAGGCACCGTGAAATAATCTCAAATCTCAGAGCTCAATTTATGAACGCTTTATAAAGCGCCTGAAGCAGGGTTTTTCTGAGATGTGAGATATGAGACCTGAGATCAACGGATAAATAGCAAATCAGGAGCCAATTTTATGCAAGGTAGATTCAGGCCGGTTCACGACACCATCGAGGACCTGGTTCCCTACAGCGCGGGCAGACCCATCGAGGATGTCGCCAGGGAAAAGGGGCTGACCAGGATCGTAAAACTCGCCTCCAACGAAAACCCGATGGGGATGTCTCCCCGGGCGCTGGAGGCAGCCGGGAAAGCTGTTGCGGGAGTCCACAGGTACCCGGACGGCGCCGCCCGCGAACTTAAGGAAAAGCTGGCCGAACATCATGGTGTGGATCCGGAGATGGTGGTCCTCGGCAACGGTTCTAACGAGATCCTGGAGATCATGGCGCAGCTTTTTCTCGCCGATGGCGGAAAAAGTCTCTACGCCTGGCCGGCGTTCGTCGTATACCGGCTGGCCACCCTGGCCCATGGAGGCCGGGGGGTGGAGGTGCCGCTGACTCCGGATCTCAGGCACGATCTGGATGCCATGGCACTGGCTTTGGACGAGTCGATCAGGCTGGTTTATATTGCCAACCCCAACAACCCCACCGGGACATATGTGACAAAGGAGGAGCTGGAACGTTTCATGGAAAAGGTTCCGGAGAGTGTGCCCCTGGTCCTCGATGAGGCATATTTCGAGTTTGCAGCCCACCTTCCTGATTTTCCCAACGGCCTTGATTACCTGCGCCGGGGGCGTTCGTTGGTCGTCGCGAGGACCTTTTCCAAAGCCTACGGGCTGGCTGGCCTGAGAGTCGGATACGCCATCATGCCAAGGGAACTGGCCCAGTTTTATAACCGGGTCCGGCAGCCTTTTAACGTGAACAGCATCGCCCAGGCCGCGGCTTGCGCCGCCCTGGAAGACGATGAGTTCGTTGCCAAAAGCCTCGAGCATAACAGCCGGGAGCTTCAGCGGATCGAGGACGCTGTGACGGGTATGGGCCTGACCGTCACAAAAAGTTATACAAACTTCATCCTCATCGATCTTGCCGGCCGGCCGGAACAGGACGTTTACGAGGGTCTCCTGGACCGCGGCATCATCGTCAGGCCCATGGCCGGATATGGGCTGCCCGGCACCATCCGTGTCACTGCGGGCCTTGCAGAGGAGAACGAGCTTTTTCTGGAAGCGTTGAGTAAGGTGATTGAGACTGCCGTCCGCTAAGTGGGCGGCATGTGGCCGTGAAATAACTTCGCGCGCAGAAAACGGTTTAGTGCACTGGTGCACCGGTGCTCATGTGCACTTACATCAATATTCAGACTGACAGCTGTAAGCTGGAGGCTGGTAACTAAAACACAGAGGTATTCCCCATGATAATCGTATTAAAACCCGGTTCAACCCAGAAGGATGTCGATCACATCACCCAAAAGCTCAACGAGAGGGGTCTCAAGGTTCACATTTCCCAGGGTGAAGAGCGCACCATTATCGGAGCCATCGGTGATGAGAGGATCCTTCGGGAAACGTCCCTGGCGGCCTATCAGGCTGTTGAGAAGGTCCTCCCTATCCTCAAGCCGTTCAAGCTCGCCAGCCGTGATTTCAGGAAAGAGAACACGGTGATCAAGGTCGGTGACGTGACCATCGGCGGGAATGCGGTCATCGTCATCGGCGGTCCGTGCAGTGTGGAGACGAGGGATGGGCTGCTCAAGGTTGCCCGTTCGGTTAAAGCCTCAGGAGGGCATCTCCTCAGGGGCGGCGCTTTCAAGCCGCGATCCTCGCCCTACGCTTTCCAGGGTCTTGGAGAAGAAGGTCTCAAGTACCTTGCCGAGGCACGGGAGGAGACCGGCCTCGGGGTGGTGACCGAACTCATGGATCCGAGGGATGTCGAGCTCGTGGGCAGGTACGCTGATATCATCCAGATAGGCGCGAGGAACATGTCCAACTTCACCCTGCTGAAGGAGGTCGGAAAACTCAAAAAGCCGATCCTGCTCAAGCGCGGCCTTTCTTCTACCGTCAAGGAATGGCTCATGTCGGCCGAATACATCCTGGACGAGGGGAACCGTGAAATCATCCTCTGCGAAAGAGGAGTCCGGACTTTCGAGACCGAAACGCGGAACACACTGGACCTTTCCTGTGTTCCCCTGGTGAAGAGCATGAGCCACCTGCCCATTATCGTGGACCCCAGTCACGCCGTCGGTCGGGCCGACCTGGTCGCTCCCATGTGCATGGCAGCTCTGGCGGCGGGCACAGACGGACTTCTCATCGAGGTTCACGAGAACCCCGAGGAGGCGTTCTGTGACGGTCCCCAATCTCTCAGGCTGGAACAGTTCGCCGAGTTGATGGATTCCCTTCGCTCCCTCGCTTCCGCCCTTGGAAGGGACCTGTGACGGCGACCCCCACCGGAAGACCCCTGTTTCAGCGGATCTACCTGCTCGGTACGGGGCTAATCGGAGGGTCCCTTGTCCTGGATCTCAAGGATAAGGGTCTTGTGGGCTCTGTCGTCGGGAGCGACCGCGACGGCACCCGGCAGGATGAGGCTGTCGAGCTGGGTATCCTTGACGAGACGGCGCCTCCTGTTCCGGAAACTTTCCGCCAGTGCGATCTCGTGATACTGGCAGTGCCTGTCCTGGAACTGCTTCAGATCCTGGAAAAAGGTTTTGAGGGCAACACCCTGGTTACCGATGTGGGTAGCGTAAAAAAGATGCCCGTGTCGGCCTACCGCAGAGCCGTTGAAGCGGGACGGGGGTATCGGTTCGTGCCGGGACATCCCATCGCCGGAGATGAGAGGTCAGGCCCTGCTGCAGCGAGAAAGGGGCTTTTCGAAGGAGCCCGGGTCATCCTCACGCCTGTTGAAGGATTTGCCGGGGTCAGTACGTCGGGTCGCAGCCTGCCTGGTGGCACCCTGCCGGCGGATGTGGAGCTCATACAGCTCATGTGGGAAGGGACAGGCGCCGAGACCCTGATCATGGACCCCGACATCCACGACAGCGTGTTTGCCTGGGTCAGCCACATGCCCCACATGGCCGCCTATGCCATCATCGACGCTGTGCTGGGCAACGATCCGGAACTGGTGGACCTTTCGGGAGGCGGATTGAGGGATTACACGAGGATCGCGGCCAGCAGCCCTCGAATGTGGGCCGATATCGCTGTGGCCAACAGGGAACACATCCTCACGGCCACCCGGGGGTTCAGAAACTCTGTCGACAAGATCCTCAAGGCCCTGGAGGATGGCGACCGGGAGAGGCTGGAGGAGATCTTCAAGCCGATCGCCGCATTACGCAGGGGGCAGGCATGACCTGGAAGATCGAACCAGGCCGACCCCTGGAAGGGGAGATCACCGTTCCCGGAGACAAGTCTGTCACGCACCGTGCCTATCTTTTCGCAGCCATGGCGAAGGGCAGGTCGGTTATCTGCCGTCCCCTTCGTGCCGAGGACACCGACAACACCCTCAATGCCGTTGCCGCTCTCGGTGCCGGCGTCGAGGATGGGGGCGACCATGTGGTGGTCACGGGAACGGGGTTGGACGGGATCAGGGAACCTGAGGATGTCATGGACCTGGGCAACAGCGGCACAGGCGTCCGGTTGATAGCCGGATTGATAGCCGCGCGCCCCGTTCACGCTGTCCTGACCGGGGACGGTTCCCTTCGAGGCAGACCCATGGGGCGGATCGTGGAGCCTCTCAGGCAGATGGGAGCCATGATAGACGGCAGGAAAGGAGGGAACCTCCTCCCCCTTTCCATCAGGGGTGGAGAACTTTCGGCCATCTCCTACGAAAGCCCGGTGGCAAGCGCCCAGGTCAAATCGTGCGTCCTGATCGCCGCCCTGGGAGCCTCCGGCACCACGGTATTCACTGAGCCGGCCCTGAGTCGGGACCACACGGAGAGGATGCTGCGCTCCATGGGTGTAACCATTGACCAGAACCGTCTGTCCTGCGTGATATCGGGTGGCCAGGAGCTGGTGCCGACGGATATCGATGTTCCTGGTGATATCTCATCGGCGGCGTTTTTTCTGGCGGCAGGGGCTCTCGTGGAAGGCTCGGACATCACCGTCAGGAACGTGGGTGTAAACCCGACCCGTACCGGTATTATAAAACTCCTCGAAGCCATGGGCGCCGACCTGACCATTTCCCCCCTGCCGGGGGACGGTGAACCACGGGCCGATATCAGGGTGCGCGGCACACGCAGGCTCAAGGGGATGGCGATCCCTTCCGATTGGATCCCGTCCATTATAGATGAACTGCCCCTTGCAGCCGTCATCGGGGCCGCGGCGGAAGGGGTCACGGAACTGGGCAAGGCTTCGGAACTTCGGGTAAAGGAATCGGACAGGATCAGCACGACGGTCAAAATGCTGCGGCTGGCGGGGATAGACGTCCAGGAGAAGGAGGACGGTTTCCGGATCGAGGGGACAGACAAGGTCAAGCCCGCATCCTTCAAGAGCCACGGTGATCATCGCATTGCCATGAGTTCGGCTGTCCTCGCCCTGCTTGGACCTTCTGCCAGTCATGTCAGGGAAACAGGCTGCGTGGCCACATCGTTCCCGGGGTTCGGGGACCTTTTCAACACGCTGGCCCCGGGCAGCCTGACGCCTCAGGGAGAGATCTGAGTTGAAACCTGTCGTTGCCATCGACGGACCGTCCGGCTCAGGAAAAAGCTCTGTGGCCCGTCTGCTTGCGCAGCGGCTCGGTTATCAGCATCTCGACACCGGTGCCATGTACAGGGCCGTCGCCCTGGCTGCTTTCAGGAAGGATATCCCCTACGACGACGCCAGGCGCCTGGACGAGCTTTGCGCCTCCATCTCCATCGACCTGGATCACCGGGGCGAAGAGCTTGTTGTTTACCTGGACGGGGAGGATGTGACCGACCATATCAGAACTCCGGAGATGAGTCTCGGATCCTCTGCCGTTTCCGCGCTTCCCGAGGTCAGACAGCACATGGTCCGCCTTCAGCAGTTCCTGGGCCGGAACGGTGCGATGGTTGCCGAAGGGCGCGACATGGGTACGGTTGTGTTTCCCGATACTCCCGCCAAATTTTATCTCGACGCCTCCTTGACGGAAAGAGCCAGGCGCAGGTGGCTTCAACTTCGGGAGCAGGGGATGGAGCAGGCGGAAGGGGACGTGCTCAGCCAGCTGAAGACCAGGGACAGGAACGACACGAACCGTTCCCATTCGCCCCTTAAAAGGGCCGGTGACGCCACCTACATCGATACTACGGCGATGAGTCTGGAGGAGGTGGTTGACACCTTGTCTGCCAGGGTCACGGAGTTGGAATCAGTCGATGCATAAGGTGATACTCGCAAAATCGGCGGGTTTTTGCTTTGGTGTTAAAAGAGCCGTGGAGATGGCTGTAGCTGCCCTGGACCAGGGCAACCTGCCCGTTTATACCCTCGGCCCGATTATCCACAACCCGCAGGAGGTCGATCGTCTCCAGGAGATGGGGATAAGGATGGCCCGTGGACTCGAGGAGATATCAGAGGGGACGGTGGTCATCCGGTCCCATGGGGCTCCGATGGGGGTAATCGAGGAGGCTGAACTCAGGGGGCTGACTGTTGTGGATGCCACATGCCCTCTGGTGAACTGCCTCAAGGAGAGAGTCAGGCAGCTTGCTGAAAATGGGTACCAGGTTATCATTGTCGGCGAGTCGGACCATCCCGAAGTCAAGGCTGTCGTGAGCTACGATCCCGATTCGTGCCTCGTGACCAGGGGGATCGATGAGCTTGATCCCTCCCGGTTCGGAAAGAAGGTGGGGGTGGTTGCCCAGACCACTCAGTCCCTTTCGACCCTCCAGTCGGTAGCGTCTGCCTGCATCAGCCGCTGCCGGGAAACCAGGGTTTACAATACCATCTGCATAGCGACCCATAAAAGGAGTGCCGAGGCGCTGGAGCTTTCACGAAATGTGGACGTCATGGTGATCGTCGGCGGGAAAAACAGCGCAAACACGACACGCCTGGCACGGGAATTGGCCTGGGACGGATCAACCACCTACCATATTGAGAGCGCTGAGGAGATCGGGGATCTTCAGATAGGGGACGGAGCCGTTATCGGCATCACCGCGGGGGCTTCCACCCCGGGATGGGTCATAACCGAGGTTGTCGAGGCTCTGGAGAATCTGGATTAGAGCCCATCTCAGATCTCGTATCTCGGAATTAAAAATTCCAGATACACCCCAACCAGCCGATTACTGAACAACCACCCTTTTTTTCTTTCCTTTCCCCTTTCACCCTTCACCCTTCACCTCCTTATTTGAAAATCCAGTATTTGCAATGGTTTTAGGCAAGCGAAGCGATTGACATGGATACCCAAATGTAGGATAATCCGCCTCCGTTCAGCAAAAAAAAACCAGGAGGTCAAACAGCGAATGACAGTCGAAGAAAAGAGTTCCATAAATGAGGGGACAAAGGAAGTAGCTCCAGATGTTACCGAGGACGCCGTGGACACCGGTGAAGAACTGGCACACGACGATTCCGATGATTCCGAGGATTTTGCCAGACTCTATGAGGAGAGCATCAGGGATCTGAGAGAGCGGGAAGTTGTTACCGGCACCGTCGTGGGGATCTCCCAGGACGGTGTGCTGGTTGATGTGGGATACAAATCGGAAGGGATTATTCCCAAAGTTCAGTTCCTCGACGAAAATGGAGAGCTGACCATCGAAGAGGGCGACACGGTTGAAGTTTTCCTCGAGAAAAAGGAAGATTCCGAAGGCCTGATCTACCTGTCCAAGGAGAAGGCCGACAAAATGAAGGTCTGGAACGACATCGGCCAGTCCCACGAGGACAACAAGCCGATCCGCGGCAGGATCATCAGCCGCATCAAGGGCGGTTTAACGGTCGATATCGGTGTCAGGGCTTTCCTGCCGGGATCACAGGTCGATATCAGGCCAATCCGCAACCTCGACCGGCTCGTTGGCGAGGAGTTTTTCTTCAAGATCATCAAGTTCAACCCCAGGCGCGGCAACGTCGTTCTTTCCAGACGTGTGCTTCTCGAGGAGGAAAGGGAGGGCAAGAAGGAGGAGACCCTCAAGGTTCTCGAGGAAGGCTCGGTCATGGAAGGCATTGTCAAGAACATCACCGATTACGGTGCCTTCATCGACCTTGGCGGTATTGATGGCCTGCTTCACATCACCGACCTGTCGTGGGGGCGGCTGCAGCACCCCTCCGAGATGCTCACAGTGGGTGACAGTGTCCAGGTCAAGGTCCTCAAGTATGATAAGGAGAAAGAGCGGGTCTCCCTCGGGATGAAGCAGCTTTCCGATGATCCGTGGGCGGGCGTTCCGGACCGTTACCCGGTCGGCGCAAGGGTGACCGGAAAGGTCATGAGCGTTACGGATTACGGCGCCTTTATCAAGCTGGAGGACGGCGTAGAGGGCCTTGTCCACATCAGCGAGATGACCTGGAACCGGAAGATCAAGCACCCTTCCAAGATCGTCGAGATAGGCGACACCGTGGAAGCCGAGGTCCTGAGCATCGACACCGATAGCCGCCGCATATCCCTCGGCATGAAACAGATCGAGCCCAACCCATGGGACATCGTTTCAGACAACTATCCCCTGGGCAGCATTATCGAGGGCAAGGTCAGAACCCTGACAGATTTCGGGGCCTTCATTGGACTAGAGGAGGGGATCGACGGACTCATTCATGTCAGCGACATGTCCTGGACACAGAAGATCAACCATCCATCAGAGGTCATCAAGAAGGGTGACACCGTCAAGGCCGTTGTGCTCAGCGTAGACAAGGGCAGGGAGCGGCTGTCTCTCGGACTCAAGCAGCTCTCGGATAACCCCTGGGAAGAACTCCAGAAAAAGATCCCCTCCGGTTCCATCGTTCAGGGCAGGGTGGTCAATCACGCGGATTTCGGTACCTTCGTGGAACTTATGGAAGGTGTCGAGGGGCTCATTCACATCTCCGAACTTGAGATCGACGACGGGCAGAAACCGGAGGAGGTCTACCCCCCGAATACCGAGGTCACGGTGAAGATCCTCAACATCGACCCGGAGGAGAGGAAGGTCAGCCTGAGCATGACCGCCGTCAAGGATGGCGGCCAGGCTCCTCACTATACCTCCTATATCAACAGCAATAGCGGTGGAGGCACCCTCGGTGACATCCTTGGTGCGTCTCTTGCGGCTATCTCAACCGATACCGGTGGACCGGCTGTGAAGAAGATTGCCGAGACTGTTGAGGAAACGGTCGAGGAGGAAGCTTCCGCCTCCACTGACGTGTCCGCTGATGCTGACACCAAAGCTGACAAAGAGGATGCCGTTGCCCGAGAAGCCGATGTTTCCGAAACCGGGGAGGATGACGGGCCCGATGATGTTGAAGCCCGGGATGAGGATGACTAGGAGGCTGTCGGAGAACCCCGACACGCTGATAGAAATCCGAATGATCCTTGAACACAGATGCGATCCGAGGCCGTGCCCGATTTTCACGGGGCACGGTCTTTCTCATGCCGGCAAGGAGCCTTTTGGAGGGCCTTCGCAGGCTTTTCCGGGAGTGTTTCGAGATCTTTCCACGCACCGGTCAAATGGACTGTTTGCGAGGTTGTAAACAGCTGACCGTTCGCTGTAAACTGTCGCCACTATGAGACGAGAATACAAGATATTCGTTATATTGGCCCTGGTCATTGTGGTTGCCGCCTATGCCCTCGGTACAACCGATCGATTCGGGGGAGAACTTTTCCAGGGCGACACCCTGGCTCTGCTAAGGCTGGAGGGCCCCATTGTCAACGTTGACTGGCACATGGAACAGGTCCGGGATCTGGCGGAAAGGGACGAGATCCTGGCTGTCGTTCTGAGAGTGGACAGCCCGGGCGGCGCCGTGGCGCCGACGCAGGAGCTTTACAGTGAACTGAAGCGGCTGCGTGAAATCAAACCTGTCGTGACATCCATGGGCACAGTAGCCGCATCCGGAGGTTACTACCTGAGCTGCGCCACCGACTGGATCGTATCCAATCCGGGTACGATCACAGGCAGCGTCGGTGTCATCATGGAATTCACGAACCTTGAGGGACTGCTCGGGAAACTGGGGATAAGGAGCCGGACCATCAAGAGCGGACGGTTCAAGGACACGGGCAATCCGGCCAGGGAGATGACCGAGGACGAACAGCGGCTCCTTACCGACATGGTCATGGACACCCACGAGCAGTTCGTTGAAGCGGTGCTCGCGGGGCGGCCTGTGGATGAGGGCAATGTCCGGCCATATTTCGATGGAAGGGTTTTGACGGGACGCCAGGCCTTCGGGCTCGGTCTCGTCGACCAACTCGGGAATATCAACGACGCGATGGAAAAGGCGGCGGAGTTAGCTGGCCTCCCATCCGTTCCGGAAAATATCTACGAACCGAAAAAAGACAGAAAAGGTGTCCTGGCAGTGCTCCTGGGGGATGCCGGCTCCGCGACCCTGGAAAGGATCGCAGAGTCCTTTCCCGAGTCAGGTGCCGGAAGGTGGATCCAGTTGTGGAGAGCGTTCTAGCCCGGACTATTCACGAGGTTCTTTTCCGTTCCGGCGGCGTTGCTGAGTCGTTCGCTTGTGCGGAATACTAAAG
>JARGFV010000034.1 GCA_029210545.1 bacterium | reverse complement strand
TGAGGAAAGGGAAAACGACGCTTTTCCCTTTCCGTTGAGCAAAAAGTCCCGGATTGGACTTTTTGCGACCCTGTCAAAGTTCGAAGCGCGAAGAAAGACCCTGCACTTGGCTCATCGCACTTTGTTCTTCCCTCATTGTCCGTTGTTCTTTCTACATATTTCGCTGTGCGAAGCGCAAGGTGCGCGGTGGAATCCGGGCTTTTGCGCTAAAAGGCCTGAGATTGCTTCGCCCGGCAGGTTCCTTTCACCCTTCCCTCAATCCCCTCTCCTTCGACAGGCTCATGACCCCGAGTCCCGCTGTTGGCGGGATCGAGGGGCCCTCAAGGGAGTGGAAGATTGTCGAAGATGACTTATTTGAACTCCCAATGACAAGCTTATTTCTCTGTGTTCTCCGTGACTTCCGCCTCCACTTTCAGCTACGGCGTGACAAGCTGTGTGAGACAGATTCCCTTGCTTTTACCCGCGCCGCCTGATCGCCCTTCAGGATGCCGGAAAGGGTGTCGGGATCGAACGGGGGCGGGTCATCCATGACCGCCCGGACCACCCCGGGAATATCGGCAAAGGGCAGGTCCCCGTTCAGAAAGGCCTCCACGGCGATCTCGTTGGCCGCGTTCATCACGGCGGGAGCCCCGTTTTCTCTTCCGAGGGCCTCGTAGGCAAGGCCGAGGCACGGGAACATCTCCGGATCCGGCGTGTGAAACTCGAGGGACCTGATCTTCGCCAGGTCCAGAGGCTCGAGTCCCAGATCGAGGCGCCGGGGGTAGCTCAGGGCGAAGGCAATGGGGATCCTCATGTCGGTTACACCCATCTGGGCCAGCATGGAACCATCCCGGTACTCCACGATGCTGTGTACGACACTCTGGGGATGGATGAGAACCTCGATGCGGTCGGCGGGGATATCAAAGATCCACCTCGCTTCGATGACTTCGAGGCCCTTGTTCATCATGGTGGCGGAATCGATGGTCACCTTGGGGCCCATCTTCCATCTCGGGTGATCGAGGGCCATTTCAGGCGTGACCCGGGCGAGGAACCCGGGGCTCTTCCCGAAAAAGGGGCCTCCCGATGCGGTGAGCAGCACCCTTCTCACAGAACTTCGCTCCTGTCCCATGAGGGCCTGGAACACGGCGGAGTGCTCACTGTCCACCGGTATGATCGTTGAACCTGCGCGCTCGGCCTCGGCCATGATCACCCGCCCGGCGGCCACCAGGGCCTCCTTGTTGGCCAGGGCTACCACCTTCCCCGCCTGCACGGCTGCGAAGGTGGGCATGATCCCGGCTGCTCCCACGATGGCCGACACGACGATGTCAGCCTTTTCTGAGGCCGCTGCCTCCAGGACGCCGTCGATCCCCGAAAGGACCGCGATCCCGCGGGGCCGGAGAGCCTCCCGCGCCTTGTCGGCAGCCCCTTCATCGAAAAGCGCCACGAAAGAGGGATCGAACCGCAGGGCCTGCTCGACGATCCCCTTCCAGTCGAACCGGGACGCCAGGGCGGTCACCGGGAAGGTGTCCCGGTGACGGGAAACGATGTCGAGGGTGTTGCGGCCTATCGATCCCGTACTGCCAAGGATGCTGATCCTCCGAGTCCCGCTCATCCCCCGCCCCCAAGACCTCTCAACAGGAGAAGGGCGTAATAGAAGACCGGAACCGTGAAAAGGAGGGCGTCGACGCGGTCGAGAACCCCACCGTGACCAGGGATCAGGTTCCCGGAATCCTTGACACCTGCATCCCTCTTGATCATGGATTCAGCAAGGTCGCCCAGTTGGGCAAGGACGGCGATCACGGCACCGGCGAAAAGAACAAAGGCTACAGGCCATGTCACCAGGGATACGGCCCTCATCAGCAGGGCGGCCGCCACGGAACCCAGAACGCCTGCAACCGATCCCTCGACGGTCTTGTTGGGGCTGATACCGGGTGCCAGCTTGTGTTTCCCCATGGTGGATCCGACATAGAAAGCCGCCGAATCACATACCCAGACGCAAAGTAGCAGGAAGAGGAGGCTCCGGCGTGTGGTCTCACTTTCCAGGTAGAGGATCAGGTGAGCCAGGGACCAGACGGGCAGCAGGATCAGGAGAAACCCTCCCGACACCCTGGTCACCGACCCCTTGCTTGTCCCTGTGAGTACCTCAGAGGCGAAGATGATCCCGAGACCGACGGCAAGTCCAGCCGACATGCCTGCAACTCCGGCCGCCCAGGCGCCGGCAAGAACAAGGCTGCCGGCAGCGACGGCAGGAACCCGGGGAAGGCTCGCCCCCGCCCTTTCCAGGAGGGCGGCCATCTCGTGGGCCGCGATGAGAACAGCCACTGCCACGCCTGCGGCGCCAGGGGCCCTCGGGGCAGCCAGCAACAGGGCGACAAAGGCTCCCCCCAGGATCACGGCTGATACAACCCTTTTCATCGGCTCTCCGGTCCGACCTGGTCGGATGTCATCCCGAACCGGCGTTCACGCCTTTTGTACTCATCCAGGGCTTCGTGCAGATCTTCGTCACCGAAATCCGGCCAGAGCTTTTGGGTCACGTAAAATTCCGTGTAGGCGATCTCCCACAGGAGAAAGTTGCTGATGCGCATCTCACCACTGGTACGGATAAGCAGGTCGGGGTCGGGCATATCGTGAGTATCGAGGCGGGAGGAAAACCCGTCGTGATCGATGGCCCCCGGATCCAGGGTGCCGTCGCTGACATCCATGGCGATCCGGCGCACGGCCTGGACGATATCGTCCCTGCCGCTGTAACTCAAGGCCAGGGTAAGGGTCAGGCCGGTGTTGGCGGAGGATCTCGCGGTCACGTCCTCGAGGGTCCGCCGCACGTTCTCCGGAAGGTCGTTCAGGCGGCCGATGGTGTTGAGCCGCACGTTGTTCTTCATGAGATTAGCAAGTTCCCTCTTGAGGTACTGCTCGAGAAGGACCATGAGAGCGCCCACCTCTTCTTCCGGGCGCCGCCAGTTCTCCGTGGAAAAGGCGAACAGGGTCAGGTAGGGGATCCGCAGCCGGGCGCACTCCTCCACCACGCGGCGTACGGTGCTGACGCCCGCCCGGTGGCCCGCTATACGGGGAAGACCGCGCTGGGCAGCCCACCTCCCGTTGCCGTCCATGATAATGGCAATGTGGCGAGGATGATCCTGGTTCACTGAAACCGCCCTGGTCTGTGGGCAGGTGGGGCACGAACTCAGACCTCGAGAACCTCTTTCTCTTTCTTCTCGATGAGTTCGTCCACCTTCTCGATAAATCGGTCGGTGATGGACTGGATCTCTTCCTGGGCCCGGTGAAGGTCGTCCTCGGAGATGGCCTTCTCCTTCTCGAAATCCTTGGCGTCGGAGATGGAGTCCCGCCGGCAGTTGCGGATGGCGATCTTGGCGTCCTCACCGTTCCTCTTGACGACCTTGACCAGCTGGATCCGCCTCTCCTCCGTGAGTTGAGGGATGGGGAGCCTTATGACCTTTCCGTCGTTGTTGGGCGTCAGGCCCAGATCCGAACGCATGATGGCCTTCTCGATATCCTTGATGACCGAGGGATCCCAGGGCTGTATGACGATGAGCCGGCTCTCGGGGATCGAAAGTGTGGCGACCTGGTTGAGGGGGGACTGGGAACCGTAGTACTCCACCGTGATCCCCTCGAAGATCGAAAGGGACGCCCGTCCCGTGCGGATGGTGCCCAGCTCCCTTCCCAGGGATTCGATGGTCTTTGCCATCTTTTTTTCGGTTTCCTGGTAGAGTTCCGACAGCATTTCCACTACACCTCCCCGGTTACGACCGTCCCCACCTTTTCCCCCATGACGGCCCTCACCATGTTACCCCGGTTGTTGAGGTTGAATACCATGATGGACATATTATTGTCCATGCACAGGGCGATCGCCGTAGCGTCCATCACCTTCAGCCCCCGATCCATGACCTCCCGGTAGGTCAGCTCATCGAACTTCTCCGCTTTCGGGTTGGTCTCGGGGTCGTCGGTATAAACACCGTCCACCCGGGTGGCCTTCATGAGGACGTCGGCGCCGATCTCCATGGCCCTCAAGGCCGCGGCCGTATCGGTAGTGAAAAAGGGGTTGCCCGTACCCGCCGCGAAGATGACGATCCGGCCCTTTTCGAGGTGCCTGATCGCCTTTCTGCGAATGTACGGTTCGGCCACCTGGCTCATGGAAATAGCTGACTGGACCCGGGTCGGCATGCCCGATTTTTCGAGAGTGCTCTGGACGGCCAGGGCGTTGATCACGGTGGCAAGCATGCCCATGTAATCACCGGTGGCCCTCTCGATGGCAGTGCCGCTGTTGCGCGCGCCCCGGAAGATGTTCCCTCCCCCGATGACGACCGCGACTTCGACACCCAGCGCATGGATCTCGGCGACCTCCGAGGCGATAACGTTGACCGTCTCCATGTCAAGACCGAAGGGCTCGGTCCCTAACAGGGCCTCGCCGCTGATCTTGAGGAGGATACGTTTGTACCTGGGTGATTTACCCATGAAACCCCCGGAGGTTAGAACCAGGTACCGGCAACTATGAATGAAAAGGAGAACCTGGCTCTTATCTCTTAGCGCTATGCTCAGCGTTAGCAGGCAGGAGCTTTCTCCTGCCCCTCACCCACCTCGAACCGGGCAAAACGGTTGATCCGGACGTTCTCACCCAGCTTTCCGGCCACCGATTTGACGTGATCCAGGATCCTGGTGCCTTTCTCCCGGATAAACTCCTGTTCCTCAAGGCAGATCTCCTGGAAGTACTTCTCCACCTTGCCCTCAACGATCTTGTCCACAACTTTTTCGGGCTTGCCCGATTCGAGAGCCTGGGCCTTGTAGATCTCCCTCTCCTTCTCGAGATGAACGGCAGTCACTTCGTCGCGGCGCACATAAAGGGGGCGCGCAGCGGCAACCTGCATGGCGATATCGGCCACCAGCTCCTGGAAATCGTCCGTCCGGGCCACAAAATCAGTCTCGCAGTTCACCTCGACGATGACACCGATCTTGCCGCCCATGTGGATATAGGAACCGACGACCCCTTCGCTGGCGGCGCGACCGGCTCTCTTCGAGGCTGCTGAGAGGCCTTTCTTGCGCAGGTAATCCACCGCCTTATCCGAATCGCCGTCACACTCCTTCAGGGCTTCCTTGCAATCCATGAAACCGGCACCGGTCTTCTCCCTCAACTCCTTGACCAAAGATGCGCTGATGCTCATGCCTTCTCCTCCTCATTTTCCTTTACCTCAGCCTCATCCCGAACTGGTTCCTCAGTCACTTTCCGGGCGGGAGCCGTCTCCACGGGTACGGCCTGGTCTACAACAGCCTCCTCGGGGGCCGGAGCTTCAACAGCCGTTTCAGGCGCTACGGGAGCGGGTTGCTCCTCACCTGCGGGAGCCTCGACCATTCCCACTTCACCCGCACCCACCAGCTGCTGGCCCTCGATCACGGCATCAGCGACCTTGGAGGCAAACAGGCGGATGGCCCGGATAGCGTCGTCGTTACCCGGGATAACGTGGTCGACCATGTCAGGATCACAGTTGGTGTCCACTACGGCGATGACAGGGATGCCGAGCTTGCGGGCCTCCTTGACGGCGATCTCCTCACGCTTGGGATCGATCACGAACATCGCCTCGGGGAGCTTGCCCATGTCTTTTATCCCCTCGAGGAACATGGAGAGCTTTTCCTTTTCCTTGGTCAGGTTCAGGATCTCCTTCTTGGTGAGCCCGCCCCAGTTCTGTTCCACTTCCATTGTCTCGTATTTCTTGAGCCGGCCGACGCTTTTCTTGATGGTGGCGAAGTTGGTCATCATGCCGCCGAGCCACCTGTGGTTCACGTAGGGCATGCCGCACCGCTGGGCCTCCTCGAAGATGGCTTCCTGTGCCTGTTTCTTGGTACCTACAAACATGATCTTGCCCCCGCCGGCCGACAGCTCCCGGATGAACCTGTAGGACTCCTTGAACTGCCTCAGGGTCTTCTGCAGATCGATGATGTAGATGCCGTTCCGGGCACCGAAGATGTACTTTTTCATCTTCGGGTTCCAGCGGCGGGTCTGGTGGCCGAAATGGACGCCGGCCTCCAGCAGCTGTTTCATGGTGATCACTGCCATTTCCTCTTCCTCCTTGAACGGTTTTTTTCCTCCGCCCCTTCGATTCCCGGGGATACCCGCCGCAGCCTCATGCGATGGCAGGCACCCCCCCCGGGACCCGGGGCGTGCGTAATGGTCAAACAGTTTTAGGTAACAGAAAAAGCCGGAGAGAGCAAGCAATGCTTAGACTTTGTTAAAGGCTTCCTGTGTTAAGGGCTTCCCGTTTTTCTGTTAACCGGATCACGTTCGCATCACGTCCTGTATTCACAGTTGATGCGAACGTATTCCTCCGTAAGATCACACGTCTTGATCGTCGCCGTCCCCGGGCCGTCACCGATGGTGATCCCGATCCCGTACCGGTCCCGTTTCATCACCTTGACGGCTTCCGACTCATCGTATCCGCCAAGGATCTCTCCATCCTCCAGGACCGTCACGTCTCCGATGGAAAGGGCGATCCGGCCGGGGTTGATCACGGCGCCTGAATAACCGGCCGCGGCGGCGATCCGGCCCCAGTTGGGGTCGGCGGCGGCAAGGGCCGTTTTGACCAGCAGCGACTCGGCGATGGACCGGGCCGCCCGCCGCGCGTCATCATCATGCACGGCGCCGGAGACCCTGACTGTCACTACTTTCGTCGCGCCCTCGCCGTCGGCCACGATCATGTCGGCCAGTTCCTCGCAAACCTGGCTCACTGCTTCGGCAAAAAGCTTCAGGTCGGAAGCCTCTCTGACTTCAGGGCCCTTTCCGGAAGCCATGAGGATCACCGTGTCGTTGGTACTCATGTCCCCGTCGATGGTGATGGCGTTGAAACTCCTGTCCACCGCCGGGACGAGGATATCCCTCAGGTTGCCGGGATCGACGGCCCCGTCGGTTAGGATGTAGCACAGCATCGTAGCCATGTCGGGGGCGATCATGCCGGCGCCCTTGGCGACCCCGACGACCCGGACCGTCCCGCCGTCCAGGGAGATCTCCCGGGACGATCTCTTGGGTCCGGTGTCGGTGGTGAGGATGGCCATGGAAAAGGACCCGATTCCGTCCGGGGAGAGACCGTCCACCAGCGGTTCGAGCGCATCGATCATCCTGCCGACCGGCAGCCTCTGGCCGATAACCCCGGTGGAACAGGGCAGGACATCGTCCTCGGAAACACCCAGCAGCCCGGCGATACGGCCTGACAGCTTCAGCGCGTCCTCCCTCCCCTGAGACAGGGTCATGCAGTTCGCGTTCCCGCTGTTGACCAGGATAGCCCGTGCCGTCCCGTCTGCCACCCTTTCACGGCAGATGGCCACGGGAGGGGCCGCGACCGCGTTGGTGGTGAAAACAGCTGCGACCGAAGCGCCGTCCCCGGCGAACACGAGGCCGAGATCCAGACGCCCGTCGCCCTTGCCCCGTATGTCGGCCGCAACGGCCGCTGCCTTAAAACCAGGGACTTCAAGCTTCATCGTCCGGTCCTTTCTATATAGGGTCGCGGAAAGTCCAATCCGGGACTTTCCGCTCAACGGAAGGCGAAAAGCGTGGTTTTCGCCTTCCTCACGGAGATTACTGGAATATCGCAAAAGTCCCACACGGACTTTTGCGACCCTATCAGTCGATGACTTATTACGAGGTCATCTTCCTTACGCCCGCGAAGAGGAAGTGAAGCCTCGTTCCCCCTTCCGGGGCCAGATCGGCCCAGAGGGATCCATAGTGCCTTTCCATGATCGCCCGGGCGATGGAAAGCCCCAGGCCGATCCCCTCCGGCTTTTCGGTCATGATATCCCCCAGCTGTTTGAACTTCTCGAAAATGAGGGGGATGTCCTTTTCTCTCATACCTTTGCCGTGATCACGCACCGTGAGCTGGACCCACCCTGCCATGCCTGTCGGAACCTTCAGGGGATCATTCCCCAATGCATACCGCGGGACCTCCGGACATACCTCATGCCACCGGCCCCCGATCTCAATGGAAGTCTCTGTCCCGGAGAACTTCACCGCGTTCTCCAGGACCAGTTCCATGGCCCTGGTGAACAGCCTGCTGTCGCGAAGGAACAGCACATCCTCCAGACCGCTCATGTCCATGACCGTCCTGCGGCCGCCAAGCATACTGGTGAGTTTCTGCAGGGCGGCGCCGACACCGGGCGCCACAGCGGATGCCTCCAGCTGTGTCGGCACCCTGCCCGCCTCCAGCCTGAAAAGCTCCAGGATCCTTTCCACGAGGTAGTTCAGATGGGAAGCGGAATTTTCCAGGAACCCCAGGAACTGCATGAGGCTTTCCGTTTCCCCGGTCAGTTCCAGGGTCGGTATCAGGCTGGCGAAACCGATGATGGAGGTGAGGGGGGTCTTGAGCTCATGGGAAATATTGAGGATCAGTTCGGTCTTGTCCTTGTCGAGGCGTACGAGTTCCTCGTGAGCCCGTTCCAATGCCTCGGCCTTTTCCTCGAGCCCCGCGAAGAGCCGTGCGTTGTCTATGGACATGGCCACCTGGGACGCCATGGTCACCAGCAGGTCCCTGTCCGACCCGGTGAACGCCTCTCCGCTGATCTTGTTGTTGGCGTTGAGGACCCCGAGAACACGCTCCCCCCTCGAAAGGGGCACACAAAGGGCCGACTGGGTCGAGTACTGGGCCTTGAACTTCGACGGCCTGAACTTCTCGTGCTTGTTGATGTCGTTGATGAGAAGCGGTTTCCCAGTCTCGGCCACGTACCCCGATATCCCTTTGCCGAGGGGAACGGTGGCCTTTCCGATGACCTCCTCGGGAAGGCCCAGGGCCTCCACCAGCCGGAGGTGATCTCCTTCCATGAGCATAAGGGAGGCTGTCTCCACCTGGAGCGTGTCTGACACCGCCTCTATGGTGCGTTTGAACAGGGACTGGAGCATCTCCTTGCTGGATGCCTCTCCCAGCTGCCGGAGTGTCAGGAGTTCCCTGCTCCACTTGTCGGAACGTGCGACGATCTGTTCCTTTTCGAGGGCGACCTCGTAGTCGGCGAAGGCACTCTTCACGGTGGAAACGAGCTGACCTGGATCGAAGGGCTTGGAAAGGAAATCGGATGCCCCGTTGCGGATCATATCCACAACGTTGTCGAATGAACGCACACTGCTGACACAGATCACAGGGGTGAGGTGGTCTTCCCTGCGCACCTCGCGGAGCAGGTCGATCCCGGACATGTCCTTCATCACGATGTCGGTAACGAGGACATCGAACTGCCCATCCCGGAGGCTTTCGAGGGCCTCCACACCGCCGGTGACCCCCTCGACATCGAACCCGCCCCCTGTGAGGATGTCCACCATCTGGCGCAGGAAGAACCTGTCGTCGTCCACGACCAGGACCTTCGGGACATGTCCTTTCGCTAAACTCTTTGTCATGCTCGCTCGCTTCGCTTCGCTCAGGTTCCAGGTTCCAGGTTCAAGGTCAATGAACGTGTGTGCGTATGTGCGTAAGGCGTTATCGCGCTAGATCTTTCGCGTTCACGCACGCACGCTCCACGTATTCACAATCCCTTACCCTGCTCCGCAGCACTTCTTGTACTTCCTGCCCGACCCGCACGGGCACGGTTCGTTGCGCCCGACCTTGGGGGACTCCCTCTTCACGGTCCGGCGTACCGGCTGTGGCCCCTCGGCCTGACCGCCGGCCATGGGACCGCGACCCATGGAGAAACGCTGCGGCCTCCTCTCGGGAAGGGGCTCGTTATGGGCTATCTGAACCAGGGCGAGGGTCCTTAAGGTATCCTCGCTGACCCTGTTCATCATGTCCTCGAACATGCTGAACCCTTCGATCTTGTACTCCGAAAGGGGGTCCCTCTGTCCGTACCCCCTCAGGCCGATCCCCTCCCGCAGCTGATCCATCCCGTAAAGGTGGTCTTTCCACTGGCTGTCGAGGATCTGGAGGAAGATGATCTTTTCAAGTTTTCGGAACGTTTCAGCACCAAATTCCTCCACCTTCCGCCTGAAGATGGCCCGGACTTCCTCGAGGATGGAAGACTCGGCTTCCTCCACATTACCGAAACCCTCCGTTGAAACCTTTACGCCGAACAGGGTAAAAAACCGTTCCTTCAGGCCGTCGAGATCCCACTCCTCATGGTGCGCACCCGAATCGAGATGGGTCGTCACGATCTCCGCGACTGTCTCCGCTGCCATCCCGTCGATCCAGTCAGAGATATCCTCGGCGCCCAGGATCTCCCGGCGCTGCTCGTAGACCGACTTGCGCTGCATGTTCATGACGTCGTCGTACTCGAGAAGGTGCTTCCGGATATCGAAGTTGTGTCCCTCCACCCGCTTCTGGGCATTCTCGATGGCCTTGGTCACCATCCTGTTCTCGATCTCCTGCCCCTCGGTCATGCCGAGCTTCTCCATGAGACCGGAGATACGCTCGGATCCGAAGATCCGCATGAGGTCGTCCTCGAGGCTGAGGTAGAACCTCGAACTTCCAGGATCGCCCTGACGACCGGACCGTCCCCGGAGCTGGTTGTCGATACGGCGGCTCTCGTGCCTCTCTGTGGCCAGGATGTGCAGCCCCCCCGCCTCGAGAACCCCCGCCCTTTCATCGGCACAAAGCTTCTGCATCTCCCCCAGCACCGCCTGGTACTCGGGTGATCCATCGTCCTTGACCCGGCTCCTCGCCAGGAAGGCCGGGTTGCCGCCCAGCACGATGTCGGTACCCCTGCCGGCCATGTTGGTGGCGATGGTGACCGCTCCGAACCTGCCCGCCTGGGCCACGATCTCGGCTTCCCTCTCGTGGTGTTTGGCATTGAGGACGTGATGGGGGATCCCTTCCCGCTTGAGCATCCGGGACAGCAGCTCCGAGCTTTCGATGGAGGTCGTACCCACCAGTACCGGCTGACCCCGGTGGTGGCAATCAGCGATCTCCTCTACCACCGCGTTGACCTTTTCCCTGGCCGTCCGATAGATGAGGTCGGGGTGATCATGGCGGATCATGGGCATGTTGGTGGGGATCACCAACACATCGAGGTTGTAGGTCTTCTTGAACTCGGCGGCTTCCGTATCGGCGGTGCCGGTCATCCCCGCCAGCTTTTCGTACATCCGGAAGTAGTTCTGGAAGGTGATGGAGGCCAGGGTCTGGTTCTCACTCTCGATGCGGACCCCTTCCTTGGCCTCCAGGGCCTGGTGGAGCCCATCCGAGTAGCGGCGGCCGGGCATGAGGCGGCCGGTGAACTCGTCCACGATGATGACCTGATTGTCCTTGACCACGTAGTCGACGTCCCTTTTGAAAAGGCCATGGGCCTTCAACCCCTGCTGGACGTGATGGTTGATCTCGATATTGCCCGGATCGTAAAGGTTTTCAACACCCAGGAGCTTTTCGACCCGTTCGACACCCTCTTCCGTGAGCATGACGCTTCGTGCCTTTTCGTCCTTCGTATAGTGAAGCTCCGCCTTGAGCCGGGGGATGATGGCGTCGATGGTGTAGTACTTGTCGGTGGAATCCTCTGCCTGCCCCGAGATGATGAGGGGGGTTCGCGCCTCGTCGATGAGAATGCTGTCCACCTCGTCGACGATGGCATAGTGCAGCTCCCTCTGGACATAATCCTCCAGGGAAAACTTCATGTTGTCTCTCAGGTAATCGAAACCGAACTCGTTGTTGGTGCCGTAGGTGACATGACAGCCGTAGGCGTGCTGCCTTTCCAGGTCTCCCATGGCGTTCTGTATGACCCCCACATCAAGCCCGAGGGACCGGTAGATGGTCCCCATCCACTCGGCGTCCCGGCCGGCAAGGTAATCGTTGACCGTCACCACGTGCACGCCCCTTCCCGTAAGGGCGTTGAGGTAAACGGGCAGGGTCGCGACAAGGGTCTTGCCCTCACCCGTCTTCATCTCGGCGATGGTTCCCTCGTGGAGGAAGACCCCACCGACGATCTGGGCGTCGAAGTGCCTCATTTTCAGCAGTCTTCGCGACGTTTCCCTTACCACCGCGAACGCCTCGGGCAGGAGGTCATCCAGCGGCTCTCCCTTGTCGAGCCGCTCCCTGAAACGGCCTGTGGCAGATTTCAGGGCCGTGTCGTCAAGGGCCAGGACGCCTGCTTCCAGCTCGTTGACCCTTGCCACGACGGGCTGGATCCTCTTGAGTTCCCTGTCGTTCCTGGTGCCGAAGAGTTTTTTGGCTACAAGGCTGATCATAATGAGAGTTCCAATTTCAAATTCCCCCTCGACAAGCTCGGGGCCATGAGTCCCGCCCTGGCGGGATCGAATGCCAGATTCCAAATTCCAGATGGTATGTCATTGTATTTCCTTCTGTGATCTGTGTTCCCTGTCCGCCGAAGATTCTGACATGGGAAGCTTCAACGAAGGTGATTTATGAGAGGTGCGAAGGCTAATCTGTTCTGTGTTCTAATCGAATAGAATAGCACCGGTGCCGCCGGTTGAAAACCTGTGAACTTCAACAGATAGGGTCGCAAAAAGTCCAATCCGGGACTTTTCGCTCCACGGAAAGGGAAAAGCTTTGCGAGTCCATCAATATTACAAATAAAAATCGGCCCCGGTTTTAACCTCCGGGGCCGATGTGGATTTCCAGTTAACCGGATTCAACTCAGTTGAGGATGTACCTGTTGGGGTTGATCGCGACCCCGTTGACGGCGACCTCGTAATGCAGGTGCGGGCCGGTGCTGCGTCCGGTGCTCCCGACCCGGGCGACGACATCTCCCCTCTTGACCTTGTCACCCAACTTGGCTTCCAGGCTCGAACAGTGCCCGTACCGCGTCATGATCCCGTAACCGTGGTCGACGATGATCATGTTGCCGAAACCGCCCTCGCGGCCGGCAAAGACCACGAGTCCGTCAGCCGGGGATATGATGGGGGTATTGCTCCGTGTGGCGATGTCGAGCCCCTTGTGCAGTTCCCTGCGGCCTGTGAAAGGAGATGTGCGGTAACCGAAGGTCGAGGTCAGCCACCCCTTGACAGGCCAGATGGACGGCGTGGAGGAGAGAAGGGATTTCTGGTCTTCGAGGTATTCGACCAGTTCCTGGAAACTTCGTTCCTGGATGCTCACCTCGGTCTGGAGCTTGTCGAGTCCCTTGCTCATGCTGTTGATCATGGTCTGGTCCTGGAAGGAGAGCTCCGCTTCCAGGGGGTTGAACGGATCCGGGTTTTCCCCACCGATACCCATGATCTGCTCCGGATATACAACGCCGTCCAGATCGGCCATGACCCTCAGCTTCATGTCGAACTGCCGCAGCCTGCCCATCTCGACCTGGAAGTCGTCGATGGACTTGGCGAAGGTGACAAGCTGCTGGCGCTGCTGGCGAGCTTCCATTCGCAGCCTTTCCAGTTCCGTCACCATCTTTTTGACGCCGATGTAATCGGTGACCAGGTACCCGAGTCCGACTACGAGCAGCGCAAGGACGGCCAGCCCCCCACGGACAACCATCTTGGGAAGCCTGTATTTCCGGACCCGCGTGGTCTCATCGGGCAGGATCATGATGGTAAATTTTTTAGTTGTCACTTCACAAACTCTCCCCCTGGAAGCAGGTTCGCCACCATTATTATCAATAAAATCCCGAAAAAACTAACATAATCGACGACCAAATGCAAGATGCCACCCGAAATCCGCGATGGGTAAAATTCGGTCCCCATCGGTGGATTTCGGGTAAAGCTCCCCTTCCGGACCTCGTTCCCCGTCCGCGACCGCACCTTCCGACAACCCCCGTGGTCACGGCGGCAGTCAGTTTCCCGTGACAATGACCGACTCGAAAAGAAGTGAAGGTGACCCCATGGAGCCGTAGAACTTCAGGTCGTCACCCACAGCCGCCAGCGAGAGCATCAGGTCGAACAGGTTGCCGCTCACGGTGCCGTTCCTGAACGGCTTGACCGGCTGGCCGTCCTGCAGGATGAACCCTGCCGCACCCAGGGAGAAATCCCCGGACACCCGGTCCACGGTGTGGGAGCCCAAAAGAGAGCTGAATCGGACGGACGGCCCGGACGGAAGGAGACCGGTGACGGGAACCGGTCCAGGCTGGATGAACAGGTTGGAAGACCCGGGGGCCGGAGCGCTGGACATGGAAGCCCTGAAGGCGTTTCCGGTGGGTTTTTCCGACCATTTCGCCGCGGTCTTCAGGGTATGGAGGCAACCGGTCATGACTCCCTGGTCCACCAGTTTGCGCGGCGTCACCGGGACCCGCTCATCATCGAAGGGGACGGAACCGGTCATGAACGGCATCGTCCCGTCGTCCATGATGGTCAGTTCCCTGGAAAAAACGATATCGCCCCGACGGTCCGCGAGACGGGAGCGCCCCTTTTGCATCTCCTCCGCCGAAAAGGAGGAGATAAGGGCACCCAGAAGATCCAGGGCCACCCTTGGGGGGAAAACGGCCGGATAGGTCCCCGTTCGGGGTGGGGTTCCGCCCAGGAGCCCGACGGCCTCCATGCCGGCCTCTTTCCCCACCTTGACCGGATCGAGGTCGCCGGACCTCCTGGAAGCCATGAAATCGTATCCGGACTGGGACTCCTCTGAATCCCGGGCCACGGATTGGACAGAGATGGCGTAAACCGAATCCTCGTAGGACCAGACGCGGGCCCCGGAGGCGATGGCCGTCTGACGCATGGCCTCCTGGTAGGAAGGCTTATGGGCCTGCCGGATCCTTGGATCAGCCCGCAGTACGGCATCCTCGATAACGGCCGCTATCTCCACCTTCTCCCGGAAGGTTGCAGCGGCTCCTTTTGCGTCCATGAGCCCCGTGACCGGCCCGGGGTGAGTGTCGACCGTGGAGAAACGGTTCTCCACGGCGGGCTCCAGGAGTTTCGCGCCGTCCAGGGCATCCCTGGCCAGCATCCCGATGACGTCATCCCCGGGCGCCGTGGTGCAGGCGAACCCTTCCTTCCCTTCGACGATGACCCTGAGGGCGGCCGACGTCTCGTCCACTCGTCTGACTCCTTCCGGCTCGCCGTTTTTCACCTCCACCCTGAGAGACCTCACACGGCGCACGAGGCATTCAGCGTCGTCGGCGCCCGCCTTGCGGGCCGTTTCCTCGATCTGTCGGGCCAGTTCTTCCAGCTCAGGCACAGCCAATCAGATCACCTCCATAAGGACAGCATCCTCGTCGCAGTTGGGGAACTGGGGGCACTTCAGGCAATCTCCCCAGACCTTGTGGGGCAGTGAATCCTTGTCAACCCTCTTGAACCCGAGTTTTTCGAAAAACTCCGGCCGGTAGGTCAGGGCGTAGACCCGGGCGACACCCAGATCACGGGCCTCGTCCACGCACGCCTTGACCAGCACCTTGCCCAAGCCCTTGCCCTGAAGCTCAGGGACCACTGCCAGGGACCTGACCTCGGCAAGGTCCTCCCAGTTGATGTGAAGGGCCGAACAGCCGAGCACGATCCCGTCCTCCTCCACCACGAAGAAATCCCTCAATCCCTCGTAAAGCTCACTGCGGGAACGCCCCAGCATCTCCCCCTGGGAAGCGAATTCGTTCACCAGGCTGTGGATCCGGGGGATGTCGTCCATCCGGGCTTTTCGCAACGTCCAATCTGCCTTATCCACGGGCTTCCTCCAGCAGTTCCCTCGCTGATCTTTCGATCCCCGAAGTCACCTCTATCCCCCCCATCATCCGGGCCAGTTCAGCCACACGTTCCTCTTCGCCGAGGTACCTGGCCCTGACCACTGTCCTCCCCTGATCCTGGATCTTCTCCACCTTGATGTGCTGATCGGCGCAGGCGGCCACAGGCGCCAGATGCGTGATACAAAGAACCTGGTGGTGAGCGGAGATCTCTCTCAACTTGCGGCCAAGGATGGCGGCCACCTTCCCGCCGATCCCCGCGTCCACTTCATCGAACACGAGGGTTGGAACAGCTCCTGCCCCGGCCAGGATCCTCTTGAGAGCCAGCATGATCCTGGAAAGCTCTCCACCGGAGGCGATCTTCCTCAAGGGCATGAGCGGCTCACCGGGGTTGGAGGAAATGAGAAACTCGACATCGTCGATACCGGTCTGACCCATCTCGATCTCGTCGAAAACCACCGAAAAGCGCACCTTCTCCATGGCCAGGTCGGCCAGTTCCGTCTCGACCCGCTTTTCCAGGTCCCCGGCGGCGCCAACTCTCTTTACGCTGAGCTTCCCGGCCTGGTCGCTCGCCTGTTCCTCCAGACTCTTTTCCCTTTCCTGGAGCTCTTCCATATTGAACTGACCCTCTTCCATCTGGTCCAGCTCCCGTCGGGACTCGGCCAGGGTTTCCATGACCTTTTCCAGGGTCGGTCCGTATTTTTTCTTCAGGTTCTGCAGTAGCGCCAGACGATCACCGATCTCCTCGAGACGGTGAGGGTCGGTCTGGACCCTCGACGTGTAATCCCTGAGCAGGTAGGCCGCTTCCTCGATCTGGGTGCCGGCAGCCTCGACGAGTTCCACGATCTCCCTCAGGCGGGCGTCCGTGGCCACCAGGGCTCCCAGGGAACCGGCAGCGGTCCGTGTCCGGTCAGCCGCGGAACCTTCGCCCTGGTAAAGGCTTTCCAGGGCATCGGAAGCGTTGTGAAGGAGCTTTTCCGCCGAACCCAGGATGCGTTCCTCCTCCATCAATGTTATTTCCTCGCCGGAGGAAAGGTCTGCGCCTGTGAGTTCTGCCACCACAAAACGCAGGTAGTCCTTCCTCGCGTGCCGTTCCCGGCTCCCCTTCTCCAGGTTCTGGATCTGCCTTCGGATCCCGGAAAGTTCATCGAAGACGTCGGCAACCTCGTGCCTTTGGGGCCATGAACCGGCGAAGGCATCGAGGGCATCGAGGTGATGGGCGGTTTTGAGCAGTGACTGGTGCTCGTGCTGACCGTGCAGGTCCACCATACCGTCGCCCAGTTCACGCAGGATGGGAATGGTGACCATTGAGCCGTTGACGGTGGCCCGGCCCCGCCCTTCACGGCGGACCTCCCTGGTCATGATGACCTGCTCCTCCAGGATGTCCAACCCCTCGGGCAGCCGGCAGTTTCCGGCACTGAAAGCCGCTTCAACCCTGGCCGAGGTCGCACCGGTCCTGACAACGGAGGTGTCCACTTTCTCTCCGAGGACGACCTGCAGGGCGTCGACGATGATCGACTTCCCCGCGCCCGTCTCCCCCGTCAGCACCGTGAGTCCCGGCTCGAAAGGGAGATCCACTTCGTCGATGATGGCAAAGTCGCGGATGGACAGGAATTCCAGCATAGCGGCAGTTTACGGTTTACAGTTTACGGTTTACAGAAAAAAGATCGTCATCATCGCTGATTCGGTTCAAAACAAAGCTCCCTTCAGTCCTGACTGTGAACTGTAAACTGTTCACAGTTAACTCACAGGTAATTGAGCTCCGCAGAGCTCAATTACCTGTGACCCCAGTGCAGCTTCGTGCTGAGCACCTGGTAAAAGTTCTTGGTGCCGGTCCTGACCAGGTTGACCTTCTGGTCCGATGCCTTGATGAAGACCCTGTCTCCCTGCATGAGGTTGACCCCTTCCTGGCCGTCCAGCGTAATGTAGACCTTCCCCGAGTCGCTCAGGAGGTGGAGTTCCACTTCAGACCCGCCAGGCACGACAAGGGGCCGGTTGGTCAGGGTGTGCGGACAGATGGGAGTCACCACGATGACATCGAGGGTGGGTTCGATGATCGGCCCCCCGGCCGCCAGGGAGTATGCCGTTGAACCTGTCGGTGTGGAGACGATGAGCCCGTCGGCCTTGTAGATCGTCACTTCACGGCCATCGACGAACGTCTCCAGATCGATGATCCTGGCGAGGGCCCCCTTGTTGATCACGACGTCGTTAAGGACCCGGTACTTTTCTATGATCTGACCGCCACGGTTAAGCCGGGCTTCGAGGCGCACCCGCTTTTCGATCTCGTACTGTCCCATCAGGACTTTTTCAAGGGAGGGGTACAGGTCATCCAGGCCCAGTTCGGTGAGGAACCCCAGTGAACCCAGGTTGATCCCCAGGATGGGCTTGTTGCTCTTTTCCAGGAGCCTGGCCACCGAGAGCAGGGTCCCGTCGCCGCCCAGGACCAGGACCATGTCCACTCCATCCGGGATGTGATCCCTGTCGACGGCGGTCACCGCGGGCCCCGCCAGTTCCCGGTAGTCTCCCTGGACGCGGACCGAGACCCCCCTTTCCACGAGCCAGGGGACCAGCTGCCCCATGACCTGATCGGCATGGGGACTGGTCGTCTTGACCACGATCCCGATCTTCTTGATGTTGTTCATGGAGCACATCCTTTAAGGTGTACCGATCGTATCGGTGTATCGGCGTATCGATGTATCGGAGAGATCAAAATGAACATGTGATTTTCACAGTCACCCCCATACCCCCATACTCCCATACTCCCATACTTCCATACTAGCATTACGCCTCTTCCCCGCTCCACTTCAGATGCACCAGGTATTCCACGTTGCCGCCGGCGCCGCGGACAGGCGACTCCATGCGGCCGGCCACGACGAACCGTTGGGCGACGGCCGCCTCGAGCACCCCTTCCAACGCCTCCTCCCGGACATCGCCATCCCTCACGATACCCCCCTTGCCAACCTTTCCCCTGCCAACTTCGAACTGGGGTTTGACCAGCAGAACCGCCTCGGCTCCCTTTCCCAGAAAGTCGCGGAGCCGCGGCAGGATGAGCCTGAGGGAGATGAACGAAACATCCACGACAGCGAGGTCCAGGTCGTGGGGCAGGGCGTCTTTGTCGACATTCCGGAAGTTGGTCCTCTCCATCACGGTGACACGCTGGTCGTTCCTCAGGTTCCAGTCAAGCTGACCGTAACCCACATCCACGGCGTAGACCCTCCTGGCGCCGCGTTGCAGAAGACAGTCTGTGAACCCTCCCGTGGAAGCCCCCACGTCAAGGCATACCTTATCCAGCGGATCGACCCCGAAACGGTCCAGTGCGGCTGCCAGCTTCAACCCTCCCCTGCCGACGTAAGGCAGGGATTCGGTAACGGTGAGGGTCGTCCCGGGGGCCAGACGTGTTCCCGCCTTCTCGATCCTGACCTGGTCCGAGTAAACCCTTCCCGCCAGGATGAGGGCCTGGGCCCTGGTCCTGGATTCAGCCAGTCCGAGTTCCACCAGCAGGAGGTCCGCCCGTTTACTCTCCGACACGGGACAGCACTCCCTTCAGAGCACTGCGGATACCCTCGGCATCGATACCGAGCCCGGATCGAAGCTCCTCAAGGGTGGCATGTTCCACGAAGGCATCCGGCAGCCCCACTCGATGGACAGGGAACTTTTCACCGGCATCGGCAGCCGCTTCCAGAAGAGCGGAACCGAAACCGCCCATGAGCACGTTCTCCTCCACGGTGAGGGTCACCCGGCACTTCCTTCCCCACTGGAAGATCAGATCGGTGTCGAGGGGCTTGACGAAACGGGCGTCTATGACCGCAGTGTCGATCCCTTCGCGAGCCAGGGTTTCGGCTGCCGCCAGGCACGGGTGAACGGTGGAGCCGATGCCTACGAGGAGGGCATCGCTCCCCTCACGGAGCAGTTCTCCCTTACCGATATCCCACACCACCGGTTCGGTGATAAGCACCCCTTCCCCTGCCCCCCTCGGATACCGGAAAGCGCACGGAACGTCCAGGGACAGGGCCGTCTGGAGGGCGTCGGTAAGGGCGTTCTCATCCCTTGGCGCCATGACGACCATGTTGGGGATGTGCCTCAGGTAAGACAGGTCGTAAGTCCCGTGATGGGTCGGACCGTCCTCCCCCACCAGGCCGCCGCGGTCCATGGCGAAGATGACCGGCAGCCCCTGGAGGCAGACGTCGTGGACGATCTGGTCATAGGCCCGCTGGAGAAAAGTGCTGTAGATGGCCACAACCGGCCTGTAGCCCCGGGTGGCCAGGCCGGCCGCGAAGGTCACCCCGTGCTGCTCGGCGATACCGACATCGTAGAAACGGTCCGGGAACCGCCTGGCGAACTCGTCCAGGCCGGTTCCCTCCGGCATGGCGGCGGTAATGGCGATGATCTTCCCGTCCTTTTCCGCCGCCTCCACAATGGCGCCGGAAAAGACACTCGTGTAGGAGGGCGGCCCACCTTTTCCGCAGGGCTGTCCCGTCTCCAGGTCAAAGGGCCCTACCCCGTGGAATGAGGTAGGGTTGGTCTCCGAGAGAGCGTACCCTTTCCCTTTTTCGGTCCCCACGTGGACCAGCACAGGGCCGTCGATACGCCGGGCGTTGGTGAAAGCTTCGATGAGACGGTCCAGCCGGTGCCCCTTGATGGGACCGATATACTCATACCCCAGTTCCTCGAACAGCATACCGGGGTAGATGAGCTGCTTGAACGACTCTTCCGCCCTCCGGGCCACCTGGAGAAAAGGTTCCCCCAGTTTCGGGATCTTGTTGAGAAAACTTTCGGTCTCCCTCTTGACCCGGTTCACGAAATGTCCGGTGAGGGTCCTGGACAGGTAGGAGGACATGGCGCCCACGTTGGGAGCGATGGACATCTCGTTGTCGTTGAGAACGACCACAAGGTTCTTTCCTATCTCTCCGCCCTGGTTGAGCCCTTCCAGCGCCATACCGGCTGTCATACTGCCGTCCCCGATGACGGCGACGACCTTCCCGGCCTCTCCCTGATGACGCATCCCTTCCGAGATCCCCAGAGCCGCCGAGATGGATGTGCCGCTGTGACCGGCATCGAACACATCGTAGGGGCTTTCCACTCTCTTGGGGAACCCGCTCACCCCGCCCCTCTTGCGTAATGTATCAAAGCTGTCGCGTCGGCCGGTGACCAGCTTGTGGGTGTAGGCCTGGTGCCCGACGTCCCAGATGATCTTGTCGAGGGGCATCCTGAACACCTTGTGCAGCGCCAGGGTGAGTTCCACGACACCCAGGTTGGACGCCAGGTGACCGCCGTTTCTGGAAACCACCCCGAGGATCACTGTCCGGATCTCTCCGGCAAGCGCTTCCAGGTCGACGACAGGCAGGTCCCACAGGTCCGCTGGAGAATCTATGGTCGGAAGGATCGAATCCCTCTTGATAACGTCACCCAAATCTAAAGCCTCCTGAGGAGCACAAAATCCGCGATCCCGGAGAGGTGCCCGGTGGGATCGACATCGGCAACGGCCGCCTTCGCGTCCTCGATGAGTTGGAATGCCCTTTCTCTGGCCCCTTCGAGACCATAGATCGCCGGATAGGTGATCTTTCCCCGGGCCGCGTCGCTGCCCTGGTCCTTGCCCATCTCCTCGGTGGACGCGATCACGTCCAGGATATCGTCCACGACCTGGAAGGCCAGGCCTACCTTTTCACCATAGGTATTGAAAGCCCGCAGAACCTCTTCCCCCGCGCCGGCCGCGAGTGCGCCCAGGATGACCGAACAGCGGACCAAGGCCCCCGTCTTGTGGGTGTGGATATACTCCAGCACTGGGAGTTCCGGCACCGTTCCCTGATAACCTCGCAAAAAGTCTCTTCGAGCCATTTCGCGATCACGCCACCGGCGTGACTCCCCCTCCAGGCGGAGTGAATCCGCCTGGTTCCACCCCCACCCCAGCTCCCGCCTCACGGCGTGATCTGCTTGATGGACGTTTTGCGAGTCCATCATTCCCTCGCTGTCCATGTCCACCTGCTGGCCGCCGACCATGCCCCGCCATCCGGCTGCCCGGGACAGTTCCTGGACCATCCGGAGCCTGACGTGCTCGGACACGTTCATTTCTCCTGTGGACAGCAGATCGAAAGCCATGGTGAGAAGCGCGTCCCCCGCAAGGATCGCGGTACTCTCGTCGAACGCCTTGTGGCAGGTGGCGCTTCCCCGCCTGAAATCATCGTTGTCCATTGCCGGCAGATCATCGTGGATGAGGGAATAGGTGTGCACCAGCTCCACGGCACAGCCCGGCACAAGGCCGTCCTCCATCCTGCCGCCTGCCGCCTCGGAAGCCGTCAAAGTCAAAATGGGCCTTATCCTCTTGCCCCCGGCGAACAGGCTGTAACGCATGGCCGCCACCAGTCGGGCGGGATGAGTGCCCTCAGGCGGCATGAAAAATTCCAGTGCCCCGTCGACAGCCTGTTTCCTTTTGTCCATGAAAGTCTCGTCGATCACTCCTCCGGCTCCCCTTCGTCTTCACCGGCAAAGTGTTGTATATCCAGGTTCCCGGAAGCGTCCTTTGTGAGGATCTGAACCTTTCGCTCGGCCTCCTCGAGGATCCCTGTGAGATCCTTGAGGAGCTTCGTCCCCTTTTCAAAAAGGGACAGGGAATCTTCCAGGGTCGTGTCGCCTGATTCGAGCCGGGCCACGATCTCCTCGAGATCGCTGAGCTTTTTCTCGAACCGCTTCCCATCCTTGCTGCCTGCAGTCAATGGTCACCTCTGCGGAGAGATTTAATTGAGAATTGAGAATTGAGGATGAAAGGTTGCCATTTTCACGCTTCCGCCTTCAACCCTGAAGTGTTAAGCAGTAACGATACCATGAAAAACATCCAACGCAAACGTCCCAAAATCGCTGTTGCCGGTCTTTGGGAGATTTTGGGGATCTCTTGACAGATGAACTTCTTCAGAATACTCTTCTCCTTCATAATTATTGTTGATGGACTCGCAAAAAGTCCATCAACGCGCCCCGCGCGGGGCGCCCAAATCAATGACTCACTCCGTAAGTCATT